>CANQCT010000014.1 GCA_947589835.1 uncultured Clostridia bacterium | reverse complement strand
AAGTAAGTTTTATTGAGCAAGAGCTTCTAGTGGAGTTTTTTCTTAAACTTACTTCGATTAATTTCTTATTCATTTGTAAAGGAGACCCAACTATGAATATAATAATAGAGAAATTAAAAAAAGATGATTTAAAGGAAGCAATAAGCATATATGATGATAATCACAATTTAAAAACTAATTATGAGAAACTATTAAATCAATATGATGTAATATATAATAATCCAGCATATAATAATATAATAGCAAAAGCAGATGGTAAAATAATAGGACTAGCAACTATAATTATAAATTATGATATTGTTGAGGAATTAAAGCCTTTTTTAACTATTTGGAACTTTGGAATAAAGGAAGAATATAGAAGACAAAAGGTTGGTACTAAAATGTTTGAGTATATTTATGAATTTGCAAAGAAAAACGATTGTGAATTTATATCTTTAATTGCTGAAACTGAAAATGTAGTTGCACAATCTTTTTACGAAAGTTTGGGATATATCAAAGAAGTTGGGTATGTAAAACTAATTAATAAGGAAACTTGGTAAATGGATATAATAATTAAAAACATCATATAATATTATATATAATAATATATAATATTATAAAAAAATCTTCAAAAAATATTGAATATTAATTAAAAATATGCTATATTTAAAATATAGTTAGCAATAAATTTATATAATTTGCATATAATATTATTGCTAGAAATAGCAAAAAGTTGGTGAATCCAGCCATTAAATTGGAACTTAAAAAAGCGGTGAATCCAGCCATAAATTGGAATTTGAAAAAGCGGTGTTTCCAGCCATTAAATTGGAACTTAAAAAAGGGGGATTAGAGGTCAAACTCTAATCCTTTTGTATTATTATATTTTTATAAATTTTAATATATAATTGAAATTCTAAGGAGGTAATTTGTGATGATTATAAATTTAAAGATTGTTAAAGTTAATTCAAATTAACGAAAACATTAAAATAAAATTTATAATTTAAATTAAGATTTTGAAAAATTTATTTTACGAACATTAAATTTTAAAAGCGAACATTTGTTATAATTAAAATTTTTGCAAATTTAAATGTAATTTTTCTAAATTTTTTATGAATTTTTAAAATAAATTTCTAATTATAACATTATAAAATAATTTCATCTTATAAAGCTTCAAAATCGATTTTAAGACATTTTTATATTTAACTAATAAAGTTAATCGTTTGAAATTTAATTTGGGTATTTATAAATTATAATTTAGATAATATAAATTTACTAAAATATTGTAAAATCAATGCTTTTAAAAAAGTATTAAAAAAATGCCAAAAAAACGACGCACGAGAATCGATTTTAAGGCGTTTTTATTTTTAAGACATATAACTTGTTGTCTAAAAAAACGAGCAAAATACTGAAATATAAGGATTTTAAAAATTTTAGTAAAAATAATGTAAGAATAACTAAAATTTTTATAACTATATAACTAATTAATAATTATAAAATTATAATAGATAAATATAAAACTTAAAATATTGACGCGTGAGAATCAATTTTAAGAGGTTTTTATAAAAAATACATATAGTTTGTTGTCTAATAGAAGCTACAAATAGCTATAAATAGGCAATTATAAAAAATTAAAGAAAAGGACCATATAATAATGGCCCTACTTATTTGCCTCTGCTCAATTGAACAAAACTTTCATTTTGTGCAATTAGACATATTATAAAATTTAGTAATTTCTACTACTCCTCTATTACACAGAATTTCTTTTCTATTTAAATTAATTTAATATTAATCGGATAATTACATGCAATATTTTAATATCAATTCTAGTATTTCTTTATTAGAAATACTTTCTAATTCGTTTTTAGCATATATTGTCAACAAATAAATTTTACCATCAGCTTTTTCTGCATAACATATCATTCTATATGCACCAGAAGTTCCAATTTTTCTACTCGTGCTTGCAACTCGTATTTTCATAGCGATATTATTTTCATCTTTTAAATGCATTTGAATAACATCACCTTTAAGATTTCCGAGCTTCTAATTCCTCGAGTATAGGTCTAAGATCTGCTGATATTCCTCTATCTTTTTTTTCTAATCTTTTTAAATCTTTTTCAAATCTGGGTGTTGGTATAACTTTATATTGCATATTTTTTACTCCTTATTGTCATTGTCTATTTCTTCAAGTAACTCTTGCCAAGTTTTTGGTTTGATTTTTCCTTCTTTTATTAAATTTACTTCTTTTAAACTTTCTTCAAGAGATTTATAAATTGTACAATATTTACTATCGTCTTTTGTTTTTTTGCCTGTTAAGCGAGTTATTGTATTCATATTTATTCCTCCTATCTTTCTCATAAGTATACACTCCTTCCTTAATCATAATTATGTCATTATAATCAAGAAAAGTCTGTCGAAATTTATCATATATCTATGAGAAATATATAACAAAATATTACAAAAAGTAAAGTAATATTTTAAAATGTTATATAAAATTAATATTGTAACAATTTTGTAATATAATTGTAACATATTATTCTACATCTTTCAAGTCTTATGTTAATCAGAAGGCTCTATGTAGGCATCTGCTCTTTCTGAATTGGTTAAGCCATTTTCATTATCTGTCTTTTAGTAGAATTTACATCTTCGCTATTTTGTGGTATACTTGTATTAATAGCAGAATACCTTTGTAGCTGAGATAATGCTATTATTAGCAACCTTAGTTGAGGTATCTGCAATATTATTTGTTAGGAGCAATATATATTGTATTCTCAAATGATTTTCTCCATTGTCTCTTGATACAATATAATTATAGAACTAATTACTTTTGAATAAAATTAATAAATTCTTCTATATTAATATCTAATTGCTGTAATATTTCTGAAAACATTCCTGGATATAGTATCTCATTACTATGTATTTTAGGCATATGATACATCCAACTTTATATTTTTAATTTCTTTTTCAGCTATTTCTTCATTATCATTATAATACATATAAATAGAATTAATCATTAGCTTTTTTAGTTCTTCAATTGTTTTCGCTTGTGCAAAGCAACCTTTTATTTCTTTACATTCTCCCCAAAAACCATCTTCTTCTGCATGAACAATAATAGTATAAGTCTTTTTCATTCTTTTTACACCTCTTATACTATTATATATTGAATTAATAAACTTATACATTACTATCACCTCTTTGTATAATATTTTCATTGCCTAAATTCATTTCATCTTCTTATTTCACATTTTTCAAGAAATATGACATTTTTTCTAAGAACTCTGTATTTGTTTTTGTTTTCATCATTTGAGTAATTAATTCTTCTGTAACATCTGCTACTGACATTGTAGACATAGCTTTTCTTAAGGCAAACACTACTTCTAATTCTTTTGGATCCAATAAAAGCTCTTCTTTTCTAGTTCCAGATTTATTAATATCAATTGCTGGAAATATTCTCTTTTCTGATAATTTTCTATCTAAGTGAACTTCCATATTACCAGTACCTTTAAATTCTTCAAATATAACATCATCCATTCTACTACCTGTTTCAATTAAGGCAGTAGCAAGTATTGTTAGGCTTCCCCCATTTTCTATGTTTCTAGCTGCTCCAAAGAATTTTTTAGGCTTATGAAGCGCACTTGGGTCTAAACCTCCTGATAATGTTCTTCCTGATGATGGTATTACTAAGTTATAAGCTCTAGCTAAACGTGTGATACTATCTAATAAAATAACAACATCTTTATTTTGCTCTGTAAGTCTTTTTGCTCTTTCTAGCACCATTTCTGCTACTTTTACATGATGCTCTGGTAGTTCATCAAAAGTAGAATATATAACATCTCCTTTTATGCTTCTTCTCATATCTGTAACTTCTTCTGGGCGTTCATCTATTAATAAAACTATTAATTCTACTTCTGGATTGTTTGTTGTAATGCTGTTTGCAATTTTCTTTAATAAAGTGGTTTTTCCAACTTTTGGTGGAGCAACAATCATTCCTCTTTGGCCTTTTCCAATTGGTGACATTAAGTCAATAATTCTCATAGCATATTCATCTGGCATTGTTTCTAAACGTATTCTTTCATTAGGATAAACAGGAATTAAATCATCGAATTTCTTTCTTTTATATGCTTTTTCAGGTGCTTCTCCATTTACTTCACCAACGTAAATTAATGCTGGGAATTTTTCTCCTTCTTTTGGAAGCCTTGAAATTCCTTTAACTTTATCACCTTTATCTAGTTTAAATCTTCTTATTTGTATAGGCGAAATATATACATCTTTTGGAGTAGATAAATAGTTTTCTCCTCTTAAAAATCCATAACCATCTGGAAGTACCTCTAAAATTCCTTCTACTATTTCGTCATCTGCATTTGTTATTCTATAAGTTCCGCCTGGTTCCCTAACTTCATTTGCAGTGTCATTATCTTCTGAAGTATTGCCATTAATTACTTCGCTATCTTCTTCATATGAAATTTCATTTTCTTCACTATCTATGTTTTCTATAGTAACTTGAGATTTTGTTTTATTTTCTGAGCTAGATACTTTTTTGCTTTTATTATTTTCGCTAGATTCTTCATTGCCTTCATTTGGTATGCTAGATGCTTTTTTACTTGCACTTTTTTCACTAGCTTGTACTTTATTATTTAAAATTTCTGTAAGTACTTCAATAAGTTCTTCTTTTTTTAATTTTGAACTGTTTTTAACTCCTTCTTCTTTTGCTATTTGACGCAATTCAACTAGAGTATGATTTTCTAAATTCATATGGTTCCCCCTCTATTTTTATATAATATTATTTTATTATTACCATTTTTTGGAATTTATAAGATAATAAAATTCTAAGATTTATAATTAAAATTAATAAAACATTAGAATTTATAAGAAAAAATTATAAATAATATATTTATTTATTAATATCTATGTACACTTTTTCATTAGGTAAATACATATTCAATTTATCTCTTGCTATTTCTTCTATGTAGTCTTTTGAATTGATATTTGCTTTAGTTTTATTTAGTTCTTCTTTTTTCTCTTCTTCTTGGGCAATTTGTTCCAAATAGTATTGTTCATCTGCTTTATACATATTTAAAGATTTTTGTTGAGAGAAGAAAGTATATATAACATAAATAGCAATTGCTACTACTAAAACTCTTTTTAATATAAATTTAACATTTTCATTTTTCATAGGTAAATTTTATTTCCTTATCTTTTTAAATACTTATATATTATAACATATTATATTTATATTTTCTACATTTTTTGTAAAAAACCTCTTTTTTCTTTTAAATTTGTTGATTTTTGATTATTTTTTCATTCTGTTTTTGTAGATTTTTGTTATTTTTTGTCTTAATTTTGACAAATATCTTTTTTAATGGATTTATTAGAACTTTTTTTAAAATATTAATTATAATATTAATTGGATATGATATAATCTTTTTTAATTTTTGAATCACAAAAACAGAGTATTTTACAACAAATTTACTAATTGTTATCATATATATTAGAATTCCAAAAAATATTCCTAAAATTATATAACTTCTTATTTCTCCATTATTGAATTTAAAAATAGAAAATAAAATAATTATTCCTGTTAGCATCCAAAATATAATATCTTGTATGCAAGTAATCCAATCTGTTGTTT
Source organism: uncultured Clostridia bacterium (assembly GCA_947589835.1). Lineage (GTDB taxonomy): Bacteria > Bacillota > Clostridia > TANB77 > CAG-508 > CAG-273. The sequence continues at coordinate 27,314 of CANQCT010000014.1, read as the reverse complement.
TAAAGCTTTTTCTTAAAATTCTAAAGCAATCAAATAAAATTCCAATTACAATTCCTGTTATTATAAAAATAAATAAACAAAATAATTGTCTATAAACATCATCCACATTATCACCTACTTAAATATTTTGTTTAAAAATCCCCCACTTTTTTCTACTGTATCTTTTTCGCTGTAAGAAAGTTGTGCTATTTCTCCTTCTAAAGTAACTTCTGAAGTATCTAAGCTTAATTTGTTAATTCTTATGTTTTCGCCTTTTACTGTTAACAAGCCGAGTTCTGTTTCTAAAATAACAATTTGATCATCAAAGCTTAATACATCTAGCACACCTGTTACATTTAATTTTTCCCTGTTTTCTAAAACAATATTTTGAATAGTATTTGTCATATTCGACGCTAATTTTCTTTCGTCTATTGGCATAAACCCCACTCTCCTTTTAATAATTAATTTAAAATTAGTCTATTTATATATATTCAGGTCTTGTCTATTTTAGAACCTAGTGTGTAAATATTTTGGAAAGATGAATAAAAAAACAATTGCTATATTTTTTAATACAGTAATTGTTTTTTTGTTTTTATTAAATAACAATATTCTTATTTTCAAATCTAAAATATTTACTATACTCTCTTGTGTATTAGTCCAGTATACATTTTACTATGCTTCCCTCTCCGCTTCCATTTGCAGATGCTACTATAATTTCAATTCCATATTTTTTAGCAATTTTAATACATCTTGAATGTAAAACTTTTGCACCATTTTCAACTAATTTGCTCATATCATCGTATGAAATTTGCTTTATTTTCTTTGCATTTTTGTATTTATGTGGATCTTTATCATATATTCCATCTGTATCTGTAAATATATAACATTTCTTTTGTTCTAGTGCTGCAGCTATTGCAGTAGCTGTTGTATCTGATCCGTCTCTTCCTAAGGTAGTTATGTTTTGTTCTTTATCTATTCCTTGGTATCCTGCTATTACAACTATTTTATTTGTTTCTAATAATTCCCATATTTTATTAGTATAAACATTTTCTATTTTTGCTTGTGTATAGTTTGAGTCTGTAAAAATTCCGGTTTGCCATCCTGTAAGAGATGTTGCTTTATACCCCATTTCATTTAATAAAATAGCAAATTTAGCACAAGCTATTTGTTCTCCTGTAGATAATAGCATATCTAATTCTCTTTTGTTTGGATTACCACTTAATTCTTTTGCTTGCCATAATAATTCATCTGTTGTTTTTCCTTGAGCTGATGTAATAACAACTACTCTATCATTTTCTTTTAAAAAAGAAATAGTTTTTTTAGCTGCAATTTTTAGCTTTTCATTATCAGCTAAGGATGTTCCTCCAAATTTAATAACAACTAATTTCATAAGAATCACAAATCCTTATATATAAAAAATGCAAGTCAATTTAAATTTAAATTTGACTTGTATATTATATGCTGTATTAAATGATTTGTTGATTAATTATTATTTTTTAATAATAAATTTCAAATAGCTGTCTATAAAACCATTTAAGTCTCCATCCATTACTGCTTCAACATTTCCTACTTCAAAATTAGTTCTATGGTCTTTTACAAGGGTATATGGGCAAAATACATAAGAACGTATTTGGCTTCCCCAAGCAATATCCATTTGCACCCCTTTTAGCTCATCTATGGTTTCTTTTTGCTCTTTTTCTTTTAAATTTAGTAATTTAGATTTTAACATTTTCATTGCAGTTTCTCTGTTTTGAATTTGTGAACGTTCTGATTGACATGCTACTACAATATTAGTTGGAATGTGTGTAATTCTAACTGCAGAAGATGTTTTATTAATATGTTGGCCTCCTGCTCCAGAAGAACGGTAAGTATCTATTCTTAAGTCATCTGGATTAATATCTATTTCAATATCTTCTGTAATTTCTGGCAATACTTCAATAGAAGCAAATGATGTATGTCTTCTTCCACCTGCGTCAAAAGGGGAAATTCTAACTAATCTGTGAACTCCCATTTCGCCTTTCAAATACCCATAGGCAAACTCTCCTGCTACTAAAAATGTAACACTTTTTAGGCCTGCTTCTTCACCTTCTAAGTAGTCTAGTTCTTTTACTTCAAATCCATTTGCATTTGCCCATCTTGTGTACATTCTATATAGCATTTCAGCCCAGTCTTGTGCTTCTGTTCCTCCTGCACCCGGATGAATTGTTAAAATTGCATTATTGTTATCATATTTTCCAGATAATAATGTAGTTATTTCTAATTTTTCAATTTCTTTTTCTAGTTTTGATGTTGTTTTTAGAACTTCTTTTGCCATTTCTTCATCTGGCTCTATATTTAAAAGTTCACTCATTTCTAATACGCTATTAAGTTCAGTTTCAATTTTATTATAGTTTTCTATTTTATTTTTTATTTCGTTAATTTGTTTTAACACAATAGAACTGCTTTTATTATCTTGCCAAAAATCTTGCTCTGCCACTTTAGCTTCTAATGCTGAAAGTTCATTTTTGAGTTTAACTATATCAAGTGAATCTCCTATTTGTTCTAATTTACTTTTTAATTCTTGCAAAAGTTTGGTATTTTCTTCTAATTCTAGCATTTATGCACTTCCTCTTATAAATTTTCTAAATATAATATTTCTTTATTTTCCTCTATTTTTATAAATTTTAATAAACGTATTATTTTATATATTTTTTAAACAAGCCATTTTCATTATAACTATTTCAAAATTTCTTCTGCTAATTCATTTAGTTTTTCTATATCAGTATTTTTTAGAGTTGACCTTATTGTAACTATTGGCTCTACTATTTGAACATCTTTCATTGTAGATAATATTTCTTTCATACATTTAGCTGAATTTGGAGCCCATGTTCCGTTTTCAATAATTCCTACTTTTCTATTTTGATAATTTTTTTCTTTTAAATTTAGTAATAGGTTTCTCATTGGTGAAAACATTTCCATATTGTAAGTAGATGAAGCAAATATTACTTTTCCATACTTAAAAGAATCTTCTACCGCTTCTGCAAAATCTTCTTTTGATAAATCTGCAAGTACTACTTTTGAAGCTCCTTTTTCTTCTAATATTTCTTTTAATTTTTCACAAACTTTAAAAGTATTTCCATGTATAGAAGCACAAGCTATGTATATTCCTTCACTTTCTACTTCATATTTACTCCAAATATCGTATTTATTAATATAATAAGATAAGTTTTCTTTTAGAATTGGTCCATGTAAAGTGCATATTGTTTGTATATCTAGTGAACTTACTTTTTTTAATAGTGCTTGAACTTGAATACCATATTTACCGTACTATGTTAAAATAATATCTTCTGGCTTCACAATCCCAATCTTCATTAGTAGATAATGTACCAAATTTTCCAAAGGCATCTGCAGAAAACAATATTTTTTCGCTTTCTTCATATTCCATCATTACTTCAGGCCAATGTATCATTGGAGCCATAAGAAAGTGCAATTTATGTTTTCCTAAGTTTAAAGTGTCTCCTTCTTTTACTTCAATTTTTCTTTGCTCTAAATCTTTAATATCAAAAAATTGTGGTAAAAATGCAAAAGTTTTGTTATTTCCAACAAGCTTTATGTTAGGGTATTTATTTACTATTGTTTCAATGTTATATGCGTGATCAGGCTCTAAATGTGAAATTATTAAATAATCAGGATTTCTTCCATTTAAAGCTTCATTTAAGTTATTTAGCCATTCAGTTGTTTTTCTTTTATCTATTGTGTCCATTATAGCTATTTTTTCGTCAAGTATAACATAAGAGTTATATGAAATACCATTTGGTACTGTGTATTGATTTTCAAATAAGTCTATATCATTATCATCTACACCTATATATTTAATATTTTCTGAAATTACTATATCTTTCATTTTAAAATCCATCCCTTTCTCTTTTTTTAATATTAATTGCAACAACTAATATTTGATTTTCCATTATTGGTGTTTTTATTTATCATATCTTCTAAAGTATGCCACGCAAGTAAGGCACATTTTACTCTAGCTGGCATATTTGCTACGTTTTTAAAAGCAATTGCGTCTTCTAACATTTTTTCTTCATCATTACTTAATTCTTCTCTTTTAATCATTTTCATAAATGTTTCTATAATTTTTTTAGCTTCTTCAACTGTTTTACCTTTTAAAGTGTCTATCATAATTGATGTAGAAGCTGTAGATATTGCACATCCATGACCAGTAAATGCCATATCTTTTATTACGTTTCCATCTAATTTTATTTCTAATGTAATTTCATCTCCACAATTTGGATTATGACCTTTTTCTTCAAAGTCTGCTCCTTCAAGCTTTTTTTTATTATATGAATTCATACTATGTTCCATAATTAATTCATTATACATTTCATTTAAATCATCCATTTTGCTAGCTCGTGTTAGGTTAAAAGACTAACACATCCTCCTTTAACTTATTTAAACTTTTGGTGAGTGGCAAATAGTTTTAAGGCTCTATTAATTTTAGCTTTTTGGTATATATTTTTCAAACATATTATAAGCCTTATTTAAGCCTTTTATTAATCTATTTACATCTTCTTTTGTATTATAAAAATAGAAACTTGCTCTACATGTTGAATCTATATTTAAAAATCTCATAAGTGGTTGTGTGCAGTGATTTCCGTGAGCGAACACATACGCCCTCACTATCTAAAATACTTGCAATATCATGTGGATGTATTCCCTTCATATTAAATGATATTACACTTGAATGATTTTTTTCATTTGGAGTCATATATAGGCTTAAATAATGTAATTTTGAAAGTTCTTCTCGAGCATATTTTACTACTTCTTTTTCTATCTCCTGAATTTTATCATATCCTAATTTTTCAATATAGTCAATTGCACTACTAAGCCCTACTACTCCTCCTACATTTTGTGTTCCTGCTTCAAATTTATTTGGAAGGGGTGCAAATACTGTTTCTTGTTCATATACATATTCTATCATATCTCCACCCATTAAAAATGGAGTCATATTTTCTAATAATTCTTTTTTACCATATAAAACACCTATTCCTAAAGGAGCAAGCATTTTGTGCCCTGAAAATACAATAAAATCCGCATCTAAATCTTGCACATCTATTTTCATATGAGGTATACTTTGAGAACAATCTAAAACTACAATAGCATTATTTTTGTGGGCATATTTAATAATTTGTTTTACGTCATTTATTGTACCTAAAGAATTTGATACATGAGTTATTCCTACAATTTTTGTATTAGGTGTTATTTTACTTTCTATTTCTTCTTTTGAAATTTCAAAATTTTCATTCAAATACATATATTTTAAAATAGCACCTGTAGTTTTAGCTACCTTTTGCCAAGGTACTAAATTAGAATGATGTTCCATTATTGAAAGAACTATTTCATCACCTTTTTTTACATTATCCATTCCATATGAATATGCAATTAAGTTTAAACTTTCAGAAGCATTTTTAGTAAATATTATTTCTTCACTATTTTTTGCATTTATAAATTTTTGGACTTTAGCTCTAGTATTATCGTAAATTTCAGTTGCTTCCACACTTAAAGTATAAGTTCCTCTATGAGGATTAGCATTAAAATTTTTATAAAAATTGCAAACATCTTCAATTACACTGTTTGGTTTTTGAGTAGTTGCACCATTATCTAAATATGCTATATTCCTTTTTTGCAAAATTGGAAAATCTTTTCTTATTTCTTCTACATTTATCATACATTTCTCCTTTTATAATTACATTAAGGCTTAAATAGTACTATTTTTCGCAGTTTTGAGAGGTCCCGTTCTGACTTTTCTTCTTTGGAATTATACTTCTTGGGCGGGCATTTGAAAAAACAAGAAAACTAGTACTATTTAAGCGGGTTAGCTATAAAAACATTAATTAATAATATATTTGAATCAAACAAATATTTATAACTTATTTTCAATTTGCTTTATAATAATATTTTGTATATCCTCATTTGGTATACTTTCTATTATTTCATTAAACTGCCCTCTTACAATTAATTTTTGTGCTTCTTTTAAACTTAAACCTCTTGACATTAAGTAAAATAATTGTTTTTCATCTACTTTTCCAGAAGCTGTTCCGTGATTTCCTTCTACATCTTCTTCTGTGCATAAAAGCATTGGAAGTGATATTGATTTTGCTGAATCAGAAAGTATGGTACAATATTCTGTTTCGTTTCCTTTTGCTTTTTTACAATCCTTTTTAAAATCTATTGTGCCTTTAAAATGCTTTTTGGCAGTATCTTTTATAGCGCCTTTTACATTTATGTTAACATTAGAGCTTTTACCATAAGCCTCTACTATATAGTTCAAATCTAATAGTTGATTTTCTACTCCTAAATAAATAGTATTTATATTATTATTAGAGTTTTCACCTTTAAGGTTTGTATAATAATTTGTTATGCTATTTTTTCCGCCAAAATCTACTATAGTATATTTTACATTTGAGTTTTCTTCTAAAACATTTTCCATTGAAATAAAATTTTGGGCTTTAGTATTTAATAAATTTAGTAATATTATATTTAAATCTGAGCCTTTTTTTGAAAGTACTCTAATTTGGCCGTTATGATAAACTTTGTCTTTTAAATTAGACATATATTTTATAATTATGGTTCCTTTTGCATTTTCTTCCGCTTCAATTAAAATATCTTCTACTAAATTTTCATTTTCTTCTGACAAATTAAATTCTACATTAATTTCTTTTTCATTTTCATCAGGCAAAATTATATGAAGATTTATATTTGAACTATTTTGTATTTGACTTAATAAATCTTTGCCATTGCCATATTTTAAACTGCTTTTAATTTTTTCTTCTTTTACTAAAACTTTATCTCCGGTTATATTTAAGCCTTCAAATTTTTTAATAGTTTTAGGCAAATTGAAATCAGCTATATTAATATTATTTATTTCATAATTTTTAGATGTTCTTATAGGTGTTTCATTTAATATCATTTTGGCTTTCCTTTCTTTTTTATCCTATACTTCCTTGAAGTTCTAAATTAATTAAATTATTCATTTCTGCTGCATATTCTATTGGAAGTTCTTTTGATATTGGGTCTGCAAATCCGCGTACTATCATAGCTTTTGCATCTTCTTCTGATAGTCCTCTACTCATTAAATAAAATATTGATTTATCACTTATTTTTCCTATTTTTGCTTCGTGTGAAAACTCTACATCATCTGTTCTTATATCATTTACAGGAATAGTATCAGACCTTGATATATCATCTAACATTAGCGATTCGCAAGATACATTGCATTTTGCTCCTTTTGCATTCTCGTTTATTCTAACTAATGCTCTATATGTTGCTGTTCCGCCATTTTTAGAAATTGATTTTGAATTTACTAAACTAGATGTGTTTTTATTATTATGAATAACTTTAAATCCTGTATCTAAATTCTGTCCTTTTCCAGCAAATGAAATTCCTGTATATTCTGTTCTTGCTCCTTCTCCATTTAATATGCTCATTGGGTATAACATAGAAATTTTAGAGCCAAATGAACCAGATACCCAGTCTACCTGAGCATTTTTTCCTATAATTGCTCTTTTTGTGTTTAAATTAAGCATATTCTTAGACCAGTTTTCTATTGTTGAATACCTTAAATACGCACCATCTTTAACATATAGCTCAACACAACCTGCATGAAGATTTACTTTATTATATTTTGGAGCACTACATCCTTCAATAAAATGAAGTGATGCACCTTCATCTACTATAATTAAAGTATGTTCAAATTGACCTGATTCTGGTGAATTCAATCTAAAATATGATTGAAGTGGTATATCTACTTTTACATTTTTAGGTACATAAACAAATGAACCTCCAGACCAAACTGCTCCATGTAATGCAACAAATTTATGATCTGTTACAGGAACACATTTCATAAAATGCTCTTTTACAATATCTGGATACTCCCTTACTGCGGTTTCCATATCTGTATAAATTACACCTTGTGAAAGTAGTTCTTCTTTCATACTATGATATACAACTTCTGAATCATATTGAGCCCCTACTCCAGCAAGAGATTTCTTTTCCGCTTCAGGAATTCCTAATTTATCAAAAGTATTTTTTATGTCTTCTGGCACATCTTCCCAGTTACCAGTCATTTTTGTTTTTGGTCTTACATAAGTTGCAATTTCATCCATATTAAGCTCTGATAAATCTGGCCCCCATGTTGGCATAGGAAGTTTATTATATGTTTCTAGGGCTTTTAATCTAAAATTTCTCATCCAATCAGGATCATTTTTTTGCTTTGAAATTTCTTCAATTATTTCAGGTGTTAAGCCTTTTTTTATTTTAAAATCATAATCATCTTTATTTTTTATGTCATAAATATTTCTATTTATTTCATCTAACTTCGTTTTCAATTTAAGTTTTCCTTTCAAAATTATTGTTTTAGCACTTTAAGTAATTTTTAGCAATTTAAATTAGCCCATTTTTTATATTTTTTTAATTATTTTGTAGACATTTTATAATTTATTTAACCATTTTATATGCTTTTATAATTTACTTAAAACTTTTGTAGCCGTTTTCTTCAATTTCTGAAGCTAATTCTTGAGAACCTGTTTTTACAATTTTGCCATTTACAAGAACATGTACATAATCTACTTTTAATGAATGCAAAATTTTAGTATTATGTGTTATTATAAGTACAGCATTATTGCTATTTTTAAACATTTCTATTCCCTTTGAAACTATATTTATACTATCTACATCTAGCCCAGAATCTGTTTCATCTAATATTGCAAGTTTTGGATTTAATACTAGCATTTGCAAAATTTCATTTTTCTTTTTTTCTCCACCAGAAAATCCTACATTTAAATATCTTTCACTATATTCTGGTTTCATTTGAAGTTCTTCCATATGTTTTTGTAGTTCACTTTTAAATTCAAATACTTTTACAGGTTTTTCAGTAATTTTGTTTTTAGCATATCTTAAAAAATTACTTACAGTTATTCCTGGTATTTCTTCTGGCAATTGAAATGACATGAAAATGCCTTTTCTAGCTATTTCATCCGTTTTTAAATTAGTTATATCAGTATTTTCAAACATTATTTTTCCGCTTACTTTAGTATAAGCAGGATTATTTAAAATTGCATTTGCTGTTGTGGATTTGCCTGAGCCATTTGGACCCATAATTACATGGACTTCCCCTTTATTTATTTTTAAATTTACACCTTTTAAAATTTCTTTTTCTCCTACATTTACATATAAGTCTTTAATATTTAATAATTCGTTTGACATTCTTATTCCTCCGCCTTAATTCTGCTTAATTTTCTTCTTTCACATTCTAAGCATCTTTTATTTGCTATATCATAGTTACAGTTTAATGTATCTAAATTTAATTGTTTATATACATATTTTGCAAGTTTATTTATAGTATTATCTTCAAGTGTTAATTTTATTTTTTCAGCTTCACTTTTTGCATTTTCTTCTGGTAAACCTAGCACATTTTTTAAAAATATATAAACAATGTCATAAGCTTCAAGTATTTTTTTTGCTAAATCTTCTCCATCTTTTGTTAATTCTATTTTCCCATATATTTCATAATTTATTAATTTATTTTCTTTTAAATTGTTTATTGCTTTATTAACACTAGGTTTTGAGCAATTCATTTCAGATGCTATATCTGTTACTCTTATTTCTCCATTTTTCACTTGTAATATGTACATTGTTTTTAAATATTCACCCAAAGCTTTAGAAATCATTATATTCTCCTTTTTTTGTTAACTTCGGCTAACATTATATTATATTTATTATAATATGTCAATCTTTTAGAATTAATTCTGGTAATTTTTTGTTACTAATTATTATAATTCACAGTTAATTATAAATTTTAGAATAGACACTTGCTTTATTATATTTGCTTAAATAGTACTATTTTTCGCAGTTTTGAAAGGTCCCGTTCTGACTTTCTTCTTTGAGCGTACTTCTTGGGCGGGCAATTTGAAAAACAAGAAAACTAGTACTATTTAAGCTTTAATGCAATTTTATAAAATTATGTTCTTTTTCTTTCTTGCATTAAATATACAAACTTAGAAGTTATATTATTTGGAGATATTTTTGCTAAAACTCTTAATATTTTTATGCCTATACCAGGAACTATAATAAATTTATTTTTTAGCATTTTATCTATTGCATATTTTGCAACTTTCTCGCTGCTTAAAGAATATAAATTAAATTTAACACCTGCAACATTGTTAAAATTGGTATTTACTGGCCCAGGGCAAAGTAAACTAATTTTTACTTTTGATTTATATTTTTTTAGTTCTGCCCTTATTCCTTCTGAAAGCCTTACAACATAAGCTTTAGATGCATAATAGCTTTCCATTAGTGGACCTGGCATAAATCCTGCAATTGAAGCTACATTTAAAATATGCCCACTATTTTTTTTGACCATATCTTGTAAATATAATTTTGTTAATATATGAACAGCAGTAATGTTTGTATTAATTAAATCTATTTCTTTTTCTAGATCTGTTTCAGTAAAATTACCAAACACCCCAAAACCTGCATTATTTATTAATATATCTATGTCTTTTGCAGTTTCGTGTAGCTGTTTACAATTTTCTGAATTTGCTAAATCCATTGCAATTATTTGTATATTTTTACCTTTTAAGCTATTTTTTACTTCTTCTAATTTTGCTTTATCTCTTGAAACAAGTACTAAATCATAACCTTTTTTATCTAATTCTCTTGCCATATCTCTACCTATTCCAGATGATGCACCTGTTATTAATGCTTTCATTTTTTATCAAATCCTTTCCAACTTATTTTTAATATTTTATCACAAATTTTAAAAAATTTCCTATAAATGTATAGACTTTTTAAAATTTATTGTGTATGATTATATAGTACTAATAGAAAAAATAACTTTTTAATTAACAAGGAGGTTAATTATGGCACAAAAAGTTTTAAAAATTTTATTTATTCTTTTTATTTTATTAAGCATTTGCATAAATTATATTTATGCTACTGATATTGATATGGACTTGCCAAATAATAATTCAAATGTTTTTGATAGTTCGGAAAATACTAATCAAAATATTGAAAATACTATTACAGATACGAATTCAGAAAACACAGCAAATACCTTAGAAAATATAGCAGATTCTATTACTGATGACGATGCTTCTTTACCTTCTGCTGAAACCTTATCACCTAGTGTTATATCTACAAGTCAAGAATCAGGTTTAAGTACAACAAATATAATTAATATTTTGTTAATTACAGTTGGTGTTATAATTATTTTACTTGCTATTGCAATTATAATTCGTTTAAATAGCAATTTTTAACAATACTGTTTTAAAATAAAATAATTTTTTAAAGATGGTAAATATATCCATCTTTTTTTTATTTTACTTTATATAAACTAATTATATCTTCCACTTTTTATCAGAATATTTTATATTAAAAAATTAATAATAATATTGAGCAAATTTCTGACTCAATTTTTTAAAAAAGGAGGTCGTTAAATATTATGAAAAAGAAGTTTATAATTAGTACTATTATATTAGCTATTATTTCACTTTTAACTTTTTCTTATACATTTGCCGCTAACAATGGTATGGATAATGTTAAAAATGATGTTAGAAATGCTGTTGGTGGAGCTGAAAATGCCGTAGAAGATACTGCAAAAGGTGCAGCACAAGGTATTAGAAGCGGTATAAATGCTATTGGAGATGGTGCTAGAGATTTAACTAATGATGCTCAAAATGGTATGAGTGGAATGAACCAAAACGAAGGAAGCAATGGAGCAAACGGAAGCACTGGAACTAGTGGTTATACAGCTACTAGAACAGGTGCAGATACTGATGGTGCAGGATTACTTTCAGGTGTTTCTAATAATTTATGGACTTGGTTAGTTATAGCCATTGTTGGTATAATAATTGTAGCATTAGTTATGTTCTATGCAAAACAAAATAATAATGTAACAACTTATTATAATGATGATGACGATGATCGTCAATAAATTAAAAAATAACATGTGTGTTTTATTTTCTTGACACACATGTTATAATATTTTATTATATATAAAAAAGGAGTTTTTACATATATGGCAAAAAAAATTGTAGCTACAAATCCTGTGGCAAAACATAATTACACTATTACAGATACTGTAGAAGCGGGCATTGTGCTTTCTGGTACTGAAATTAAGTCAATTAGAAACCGGAAAGGTTAATTTAAAAGATAGTTATGCAAATATAAAAAATGGTGAAGCATATATTTATAGTATGCATATAAGCCCTTATGAACACGGAAATATTTTTAATAAAAATCCTTTGCGAGATAGAAAACTTTTGTTAAATAAAAATGAAATTAATAAACTAGTTGGCCTTATTAAGCAAAAAGGTTATACTTTAGTTCCTATGAGTTTGTATTTTTCTGGAAATTTTATTAAGTTAGAGTTAGGAATTGGTAAAGGTAAAAAATTGTATGATAAACGTGAAGATATTGCTAAAAAAGATGCACAAATGCGTATTCAAAAGGAATTTGGAAAACGAGTTTAGAAATCATTAGTAATTTACTTTAAAACATTACTAGTTAATGATTTTATGAGAATACGGAAAAGTTTACACAAATTTATAGCTAATAGCTTAAATAGTACTATTTTTCGCAGTTTTGAGAGGTCCCGCTCTGAGTTACTTCTATGAATTAACTTCTGCAACGGGCAATTTGAAAAACAAGAAAACTAGTACTATTTAAGCTTTTAATATAATTATAACTATTATATAATAACTATTAAAAATTTAAGTTAGAAAATAAATAAAAATTAAAATAGAGAATATTTTACTATAATATTCCCTATTTTTTAGTTTCAAAATAACATTATAAAATTAGCATATTTTTTGAAACACCATTTTAAGCTTTGCCACTAGAGCCAAATACATCTTTAATTTTGTGTTCAACAGTTGCTTTAATTAAATCTCTTGCAGGAGTCATATATTTTCTAGGATCAAAAGCTTCTGGCTCTTCAACAAATACTTTTCTAATAGCTGCTGTCATTGCTAAACGTAAGTCTGTATCTACATTAATTTTTGAAACACCTTTTAAGCTTGCTTCATGAAGCATTTCATCTGGTACACCTTTAGCACCTGGAATATTTCCACCATATTTATTACACATTTCTACTAATTCTGGAATTACAGTAGATGCTCCATGTAATACAATAGGTGTATTAGGAAGCTTTTCTTTTACTCTTTGTAAAATATCAAATCTTAGTTTTGCTTCTCCTTTAAATTTATATGCCCCATGGCTTGTTCCTATAGCTATTGCTAAAGAATCACACCCTGTTCTTTCTACAAATTCTTTTGCTTGATCTGGGTCTGTATACATAGCATCAGATGAAGCAACATTAACATCATCTTCAATTCCAGCAAGCTTTCCAAGTTCTGCCTCTACTACTACTCCATTGCTATGTGCATATTCTACTACTTTTTTTGTTAGAGCTATATTCTCCTCAAAATCATATTTAGAACCATCAATCATAACAGATGTAAATCCGTTATCTATGCACATTTTACAAGTTTCAAAATCTGGTCCATGGTCTAAATGAAGTGCAACAGGAATGTTATGTTCTTCTATTGCTGCTTCTACCATTTTTCTTAAATATCCTATTCTTGCATATTTAATAGCACTAGAAGATGCTTGTAATATAACTGGTGAATTTTCCTCACTTGCTGCATCTACAATTGCTTGTATAATTTCCATATTATTAACATTAAAAGCTCCGAATAGCAAAATGTTCTTTCATAGATTTTTCAAACATATCTTTTGTTGTTACTAATGGCATAATTTACCCCTCCTTTTTATTATAGCATCATTTTATTTCTAATTATTATAAAAGTCAATAAGTATGTAAGAATTAATGAGAATCATATTAATATGCAATAGTTAAACTAAAGCTTAAACAGTACTAGTTTTCTTGTTTTTCAAATGCCCGTTGCTAGACTGTAATCTCAAAGGAGAATATTCAGAACGGGACCTCTCAAAACTGCGAAAAATAGTACTATTTAAGCTATTTAATTCATTTAAACTATTAAATATTTAAGCTATTTAATCCATTTAAACTATTAAATATTTATTTTAAGCTATCAATCTATTTAAGTTATTAAATATTTAAGCTATTAAATAATAATAAGAACTATGCACATAAATGCTCTCTTTAATGTAAAAAAGTATAAAAGATAATTTTAAAATTTTAAACTATCTATTTTCTGATTCAAATTTGTAACTACTACACATAGATTCATCTGGTTGCTTTGTTTCACATCCTATAATAGGTGTTACTATTATTTGCTCTAATTTGCATTCTTGATATTGTTTGTTATTATGCTTACAACTTGTTACTGTACAATTAATTTTTTGATTATTATCCATAAAAAAATAGCCTCCTTTTAATATTCTTCAATATTATTATGGCTATTTTTTTAAATTTTATTAATAAAAAATTTATGATTTTTATTTTAGTTTTATAAACCCATTTAAACTAGAAGTTAGCTATTGCACTTTCATTTAGAATTTAATTATTGTACTTTTATAATATATACTGGGCTTGATTTATAATCTTTTGATTTTTCATACACAACTTCGCCTAAGCTTAACAATGTATCTAAATTTAGGTTTTCAAGATTTTTATATTCTACATTTCCTATATAAATATATGATATATTATATCTTTTAATACATTTTTCTATTAATTCTTTGTTTGTTGATTGATACATATTATAAATTGTATTCCATCTTTCTGATACAATATCTGGCACACTATAATCTGGTTTTGCTCTCCATATCCATTCATGTCCGTGCCAGCCTAGTACAGTAGGATTTGCAGTAAATACAGATACTCTAGAATTATTATTGTAGCTTCCTCCTGTGCATTCTAGTATAACAGCATTTCTATCTATATTTTGTTTAATCCATTGTATTGCTTCATAATCATCTGGCATTTGCTCTGCAAGATATTGTTCGGCATTAGCTTTTATGTCATAAGATGTACCTTTAAAACTATCAGTAGCATAATTTATAGCATTTATTCCATAGCCAAAAGTTGTTAAAAAAACAAATAATATAATGCATACAATTATTCTATTCCATACTTTTATATCTTTGTATAAATATTTAATTAAAATATAACTTGCAGATATATTGAAAAGTGTGCTTGCATTAAATGTTAGTTTAAACATTGTATTTGCCCTTTTATATTCATCTGAATATATATCTTTTAAATATATTATTTCTGGTAATATAATTAAGCCAATTGCGCATACTCCTATAATTATTATATAAATATCTGCTAAATTCATTTCATTAATAAATTTAAATATGCTACCCTTTTTTTCTTTAAAAAATTTATACAATTGTGCACAAATTTCAATAAGAATACATAATGTTGGCAAGCCCCATAAAACAAGTAATTTATAAAATGGAGACATTATTCCAGTAAAATGTACTTGTGTAGCACTTATATACAATTGACTTGTAAATAAAAATGTTGTTAATATTTGAAATAAGCCCACCTGTGCTATGTTAAGCAAAGTCATTAGAATTTTTTGTTTTACATTTTTGTATTTTATAAAGTTTTTTACAGTAATAACTGCAGTTATAATTACCAGATATATTGGAAAGTCCCAAAAATTTGTCATTGTTTGAATACCCAGCATAATGCCAAGTAACAAAATATTAGGGTTTAAAAATTTATGCAATTTACTTTTTTCATCATCTGAAAGCATGTATTGTAGTAATAGTGCTAGTGTGGTAAGTACAAACATTGTATCTACATGGTGTGCGTGTAAATCACCTTCTATGTTCATATATGAAGGGAAAATTGTAATTCCTATATCATTTGTGTCTGGATTATGACCTATATAGTTATATACATCTGCATAAAAATAGTTAAATTCTTTTAAAATTACTTTATGTATTGTGTAATATACGGTTCCTCCAAGTGTTATTGATAAAGCTACTACTAGTCCTATTATTACAGAAACAATTTTTGCACTTTTTTTGGTATTATCTTTTATTAAGCTATTACCTAAGCTTTTGCCTATTGAATAAGGAAGTACAAATAGAAATGCTGCTAATAATGCAAGCATTAAATTGTATGTTTCTTGTACTCCTGTAAATGATATTTTACTTAAAAATGCTGCTATATATTGCCCAAAATAATAGTAATTAATTGTATTTCCTGAAAGCCATATATCTTCTATTGGTAAACTTTCTGAATTCATTAATTTATTAATAAATCCATAGTTCATAAAATGTTCTGTAGAATCATTTATAGCGGGTACAAAGCTTCGTATATATACCCATACTGTAAATAAAAGTAAAAACATTAATTCTATTACTGCAATATTGCTTAGGTTTTGCTTTATGCCTTTAAATTTTTCTCTTTTTGCTATTAAAATTATTATATTAATTATAGCTATTATGCCAATTATTATATAGGCATTAATTTGTGTAAATTTTAATATTTTTAAATATGATAAATTCCATAATATTACAGCTGGAATTGCTAAGCCAAAAATTTTTGAAAATGCCCAACCTTTATCATCGAATTTATTCATTATTAAATAAGTCATTGGAAATGTTGTAAGCCCTAATATTAAAAGTGCTCCCCAATATTTTATCATATAAATAAAGTTTTCTTTTAATAATATTCCACCTATTGCTAATATTATTAAAAATAAGCTAACAAATATTATTGGTTTTATTGCTTTTTTCATTTAT
This sequence comes from uncultured Clostridia bacterium, assembly GCA_947589835.1. Lineage (GTDB taxonomy): Bacteria > Bacillota > Clostridia > TANB77 > CAG-508 > CAG-273. Next base: position 10,604 of record CANQCT010000014.1, on the reverse strand, counting down.
AACTCCTATTTTAGTAAATATTTTTTACATAAAAATTTTTATAATTTTATTTTTTTAATAAGCGTTTATTATAATAATTTATCAACATTTTTTACAAAAATTGCACTTTCAATTAGATCAATTATTGAATATACTAGCATTATTATTCCTATTGTTAAAACTAATGCTCCATTTTGGAATAACATATATACTCCACCTATTATCATTATGATTGATAATATTAGTGATACATTCCACATACTTATTTGTGCTGTACGTAATTTAAATGACAATGATAGTCTTACAAGACCACTATATATTATCCAAATTGATATCATAATTCTAAATGTAGATTCTATTAAGCTACTGCAACATATAGTAACTATTCCAATAATAATTGCAATTATTCCATAAATTAAATCATAATTATAAAAATCATATTTTCCTTTTGATAAAAAGTAATCTACTCCTTTAATAATTCCCATAACAATAAATATTCCGCCTAAAATATAAGACATTACTTTAAGTGCTAAATCTGTTTTTACTATCATAAATATACCTATTATTGCAAATGCTACAGATACTAATATATCTGCCCAACCTGATTTTTTTAATACTTCTTTCATTTTTTAATTCATCCTTTCTTACTTATACATATTATAAAAACTTTTTAATTTTGCATAAATATTTGTTGGCCTTTAATTAAATTATAATTTATTAATTCACTACTATCTAAATTTTCTTTGTTCATATCTATTCCAGTAATTTGATTATTTTCATAAGTTGTATAATAATATATTCCTTTATCCATATTACAGCAAGAGCTATAAATAGTTATTTCATATTTTTCTTCTCCCATGTGAACACAGCCTCTTTGTTGATATACAGATTCTAATATGTGGAAAAATTGGCTTATACTTTCTGATTCTGAACTTCCAGAAATAGAATTCATTTTAGTAAATGCTGCTTTTACAAATCTAGAAGCAGAAGACAAATCTCCTGGCAACCCCATTGCACCCATTCCACGACTATAAGTTTCTAAATTTAATTTGTTCGAAAAATTATTTACTGGTGGCTCTGTTGATAAGTGCATATAGTTATTTAAATTAAAAAGTTGCATATCAAATGTTGGATTATTAGTCATAACTCCAACTGGATTATCATATATTTTTAGTCCATCTTTAACACTTTCAACAGTTATTGACTTTTCTTTGTCTGCAATTATCCAGTGTAATGGCGATGCTGGTAGTTCATTGCTAAAATTAATTTTTACAATATTTATATTTTCTAATAATTTTTTTGTTTCTTCAATGTTTGAACATTGTGACAAAATATATGGTATAAATTCAAAAGGTGCTATGTTGTTTTTTCCTTCTTCTATTTCTTTATAATCAGCATTTTGTGGAAAGTTTAATCCAGCCATTCCTAGGCCTTTTTCATTTATAGCATCATAATAAAGTGGATAGTTATTTGCCACATATGCCATTCCTATAATTGCATAATGACTTTTTAAGCTTTCTTGTTGCCTAAATTTCAATTCATAATTTTTAGGTGTTATAGTAATTGTTTCATTATATGAATATTCCAAGTCTAAATTCCTTCCAAAATAGTGGTCGCTTGTGTTGTAAGTGATTGCTGTGCACATTTTTTAAATTCCCCCTTAATAGTTTTTATAATATTATTTATGATGAGATAATATCATAAAAATAATTAACTATCAATAGTCACTTATATTTAAAATATAATTTTTGTTACTGGTTAATGATTTTATAGTTAACCAGCTTGAATAGTACTAGTTTTCTTGTTTTTCAAATTGCCCGTTGCAGTTAGCAGTTCAAAGAAGAAGGTCAGAACGGGACCTCTCAAAACTGCGAAAAATAGTACTATTCAAGCTTTAATTTAATTATAAATATTATTTTCCATAATCTTATGTACCTCTTCTTTTAACTTTTCTACCTTATATTTTTCACTTTCTTGGCCTCTCACGCATTCTACAGGCTTTAATATTTTAACTGTAACATCTTTTTTCTTTTTAAAAAATTTTCTTATTCCTTTTGGATTTCTAAAAGTAATTACTATTGGAATAACTGGTACATTGTTTCTTATTGCAAAATTAAATGCTCCATTTTGAAAGTTCCTTATTTTTTCATAATATGGCCATAATGCTTTTTCTGGATAAAAGTGTATTACTTTTCCATTTTGTATAGCTTTATTTAGTTCTTGTACAAAATGTATTTTGTTTTTTGTGTTTGTAGGAATAGGTATTGCTCTTAATAATTTTATTAATTTTCTTACAAATGGAATTTTAAAACTGCCTTCCCTTGTAGTAAAATATACTTTTTTTAAGCCAAATGCTAGTCCTATCATTGTGCAATCTAAAATTAAAACATGATTTGATACACTAATTGCTCCAGTTTTTAAATTCTTAATGTTTTCTTTTCCTTCTATTTTTAAGTCATATATTATTTTATTTAAAACTGTTAAAACTGGAAATGCTATGCCATAATATAATAAATTAGAAAAAAATGAGAATATTTTTCCTTCTTTAATATATTGATATTTTTCATTTAAGTTTAACTCTAACGGTTCATACAAATGAATTATATCTTCATTTTCATTTTGTGCTAATTTTATATCTTCTTCAGTCAAATTTTGTTCCATTATTACTTAAACATCCCTTTCCATACGAGATACAAAATTTGGTTAATAATTAAATATTATTTTTCAAACTTACCCCTGTTTAATTCTTTTATAACAATATCTGCTATTTTTTCTGTTGCATCTCCTGTTATGTACTTTTCTTGATTTAGTGATATTTTATTTTGCATTGCTTCATTTTCTACTAATATTTTTGTATTAGTTATTACTTCTTCAATATTTTCACATTTAAGTGACATTTCTCTTTCTGCAAAGAAATTCGCATTATAGTTTTCACATCCTGGTATTGGCATTATGTGAATTAGTGGTTTTCTCATTGTGGCAATTTCAGTTGTTGTTAAGCCTCCTGGCTTGCTAAGTATAACTTCAGAACTTGCCATATATTTAGCTAATTCATTATTATATGGAAGCGTTATAATTCTTTTATTGTTTTTATATTCAGTATTAAGAAAATCATATAGCTTGGTATTGTTTCCACAAGAAATTATAAATGTAAAATCTTTAATATTTGCTAGTAATTCTTTTGCTATTTCTTTTATATTTCCAAATCCCATACTTCCATTTAAAATTAAAATATACTTTTTGTTAGGATCTAAATTTAATTTTCTTTGTATTTCTTGTTTATTGTATTTTTCTCTATATTGCTTCATTACAGGAATACCTAATGGTAGTAATTTTTGCTTTTTAATTCCCTTTTCTAAAAAGTCTGATTCTAATTCTTTGCTTGGAATAACAAAATAATCTGGATTTGTTTCTTCCCAAAAAGGTATGCTTACATAGTCTGTTGCAACTTGCAAAAAATGAATATGATGTTTCTTTTTTATAGCTGTTAATGCTTGAGCTGCAAATAAATGAGTAGTTACAATATAGCTATATTGATTGTTTTTAATGTAATTATATAATTTTCTTTTATTTAAACTATTAAGCAAATATACAGGAGATTTCAATTTGGTTTTTTCATAAATTTTTCCTAAATTATATACACTTTTAAATACTCTTCCATTGTTATTTGTAGATTTTATATATAAATTATTAACTTTGTCTTTTAATTTATTGTTAATAATTTCTAAGTATTCTTTAAAGTCAGCTTTAATATTTCTTGCAAGAAGTTCTTCTTGTATAGCTTTGGCGGCTGTATTATGGCCTCCACCTGTTCCACATGATAGTATTAGTACCTTTTTATTAGATTTTTGTATTGAATTTAACAAAGTATTGTCTTGTTTTATATGTTTATTATTAATGTTTATTAGTATATTCATTTTTCCCTCTCATTTATATTTATAGCTTCATATTTATTTTATCAAGTAATATTGTAAAAACAAATGGCTATTAATATTTTTACTAGTTTTTTCATACTAGTTGATAGTTATAATTACATTAAGCTTAAATAGTACTATTCGATCAATTAACTCTAATTTTAAATTTCTTGCGATATGAATTTTCCGTCTACATAAAAATACATTTTTGCATTTGCTGTGTCATATGAAGGTTCTATATTTGCATTTGTATCATTTCTATTTTTAAAAGATATAGCTTCTTTTCCATACTGCATATAGTAATTTTTATCCATAGTTACTAAAACTACATCATCTGGATTATTTGCATCTATTTCATTTACGCCATAACTTGTTGTATCACTATAATACAAATAATAAGCTTTGTCTTTACTTTGATTTGCTTTTTGCTTTACTTCTGCTAGAACATTTTCCATATTCTCTTTCATTATTTTTTCTATTTCTTCTTGTTCATTTTCTGAATAGTTGTATAAATCTATTTCTACAAATAAGTTTTCATCTACCTCTTCTAATTTACTATAAAAGCAATCTTCAAAATCTTTTTCAGAAAACACAAATAATTCATAATTTTGGTTATCGTTCTCATATAAACTTTGTTTAGTTAAATATCTTTTATAAATTGCAATATATTGATAAAAATCAGTCATATTAATTTCAACATTCTTATTATTAATTTCTGCAAAGATTTTTTCTGGTGTTATGCAAAACTCTACTTTTTCATTGTTGTTATAATCATTCATTATTTCAAATGCCTGCATTTCAATTATTGAATAATCTTCTTTTGAAATATCACCATAATTTTCTTCTTTTATAACATAGTCTTTTGCTAACTGGTTATAAATTGCTTGACTTAGCACTATTTTTGCATCTTCTTTACTAGTAAATAAGTCTTCAAATTTGATTTTTTCGCCAGTATCCAAACGATAATTAAGTTCTTCTTGAAATACATCTTTATCTTTAGTGCCTGAAATATAAACAGAAAGTATATTTGCAAAATTTGCATATACATATGCTGTTATTTCTTTATAATTGTTACTATCTAATGATAATACCTTTTGCATAATTTCATTATTTATTTTGTTTTCAATTTCTTTATTCTTTAATCCTTTTATTTGTATGTATCTATATTTTTTATTATATTCTTTTAAATAATATTCTTCATCATAATATTCTTTTTCTGTTTTTGTAACTCCATCTAAATAATAATATGCAGTTGTATTTAGCGAGTTTTCATGATATGTGTCTGTTAATTTTACTGTTAAATCTACCTTTTCCGCTTGATTATATGTATGTTGTTGTATTTGATTATTGTTTTTATTTTGATTTTCTAAATAAATGATTGCGAATGTTACTGTTATCATTATAAATGTAAAAATAAACAAACACCAAAATAGCATTTTATTAGATGATTTTTTTTGTGTTTTATAAGTATCGTCTTTATTCATTTCTAAATTATTTAATTCCGACATAACCCACACTTTCTGCCACTGCTTGTCCTCTTGCAGAAAGCATTGCTTCTGCTAATTTTCTTACATTGCTTTCCTTAGGCTCATTTTTATTTATTACAATATAATATGCAGTATTTAATGGATATTTTCCACTTCTAATGTTCTCGTTATTAGGCTCTACACCATTTATAGATAGTAATTTAATTCCATTTGCTACTTTTTCATCAATACTTGCGTACATAGTTTTTGCATAATAGTAATAAGAATAGCCTATTGCATTTTTTCCATTATCATAATCAGACACTAAGTTAATAATTTCTGACATACTTTGTATTAAATTTTCTTTTGGAGGTGGTGCTAATTTTAAGTCTTTCATTACCAATGATAGCATTCCTGTTTGACTACCTGAATTTTCTGGTCTTTGGAAAGCTTTAATTTCTAAATTTTCTCCACCTACTTGTGACCAATTTGTGATTTCACCTGTGTAAATTTTTTGAATTTGTTCTAAACTTAAATTATTTACTCTATTTTCTCCATTTATATAAAACACAAAGCCTTCTTTGACTACTGGAATTACTTCTAGTTCAACATTTTTTTCTTTTGCTAGCGCTAATTCTTCTTCTGATGGTTCTGTTACTACAAGTAAATCAACTTCTCCATTTATTAGTTTTATATATCCAGGATGAGTGTTAGTGTAATTTAGTTTGCTTGTATCTATATTTTGATTAGTAAAATTTTTTATAAATGCATTTGTTAAAGGTTGTGTAGCGAGTGAAGCATCTACTTTAGGATAATTTTCTATTGTAAATATTGGTTCGGTTTCAATTGTATTTTGAATATTGTTTGATTCTCCAACATTTTGATTAATTTCTTGTTTTGTTATTTTACCCGTAAAATACAAATAAGATAATATGCATAATGATATTACCAAAATGATAAATAAAGTAACTAATAGTACTTTTAGTGCTTTTTTCATACTTTTTCATCCTTTCTAACAAAAAAATTATGCTAATATTTTATTTCATATTAGCATAAAAAAATAAAATTATCAATATTAAAACATTTATCTTTTGTTTTCTTTATCTTCAATAACCTTGCAATCTTTTGGGTCTTTAAAGCTTAAATACCAAGCCATTCCGTTTCTATCTTTTTCTATTTGAGCATTTCTTGCTTGAAGTTCTGCAAATGTTTTAGGTGGTGGCAAAATTACTGGCTCACATGGTACCCAGTTTGCAGGCATTGAGGCATTGTTTAAGTCTGCTACTTGAAGTGCTGTTAAGGCTCTTAAAATTTCTGGTATGCTTCTTCCTACATTCATTGGATATACTAGTATAAGTCTTACTATGCCTTTATCATCTATTATAAATACATTTCTTACAGTTTCAGTTGTACTTACATCATTTGAAATCATTCCATATTTTCTGGCAATTGTACCATTTCTATCCGCTATAATTGGAAATGGTACTTTTATTCCTGTTTTTAGGTAAATATCATAAATCCATGCTAAGTGTGAGGCGTTACTATCTACACTTAAGCCAATTAAACTTGTATTTAGCCTTTCAAAATATGGATTTGCTTTTGAAAGAGCTATTATTTCCGTTGTGCACACGGGGGTAAAGTCTTAAAATTTGGGGATTTTTTATTTTAGTTTTGATTTAAATATTCTTCATCACCCATATAATACCACTCCTTCCTTTTGTACATTCATATAAAATGGTACTACTTCTATTCTTTTATTATAACTATCTATATTTTTTACTAAAGGTGATAAATCAATATCGAAATTATTATCACTTTCAATATCATAAGCATAATCCCATATTTTATCTCTATATTCAACTATTTCATCATTAGAAAGATCTGTTAAAATCATAATATCTATATCGGAACTTTCATTAAAATCTCCGTCTTGCGTATGAGCCATAAAGAATTATTTTTTTTACTCTATCTCCTAGTATTTTATTTACTCCATCAATAAATTCATTTAATATCTCATTTATTTTTTTTGGTATTTTCTTTTTCATGCTTTTCCCCTCCTTTGTTTTATAATATTTTAAGCTATAATAATTTTACTATACTTACAATTATTTTTCAAGCTTTTTAAAGGTCTTAAAAATTATTTTGATTTTGCTTATATAAATTTTATTCAAGTAACTTTGCTATGTCTGGTTTTAATTCAAATTTTATGCTTTTGTCATGATAAATCCATATTCGATTAATTAAACATTCTAAAATATATCTATTAGGCTCATCTGATGAAATTATTTCATCAAAATACTCTATAGCTGTTTTTAATTCTTTTACCTTTTCCTTTTCAGAATCTTCTATTTCTTGTCCTAACATTTTTTGAAGCTTCTCTATTCTATCTGTTTTGCATTTTTCTAATTCTTTATATGTATTTTCGATTATACTTTTTTGATAATCATTTGTGCTAACACTTAAATCTTTTATTTTTTGATTTATCAATACTTTATATTCGTTATTTAAGTTTTCAATTTCTAATTTAATCTTTTCTTTTTGATTTATTGGATTTGTAGTTTTATTTGCAATTTCTATTTTCTTAATTTCTTCCATATACTGCTCTTTTGTAAACTTTAGAAATTCTTTTAAATGAATAAGTATATCTATTTCTTTTATTTCATGACATTTGCACCTAGCTTTTCCATAAGTTCTATACTGAGAACACTCATATCCTTTTTGAGAATTTTTCCTTGTTATTGTTATACCAGATGCTCCAAAACCACAATCACCACATTTACAAAATCCTGAAAAGATATAATTTCTTTTTCTTGTACCTGCAGTAGATTTAGTAGTAGCCTTTCTCATTTTTATCTCTTGTGCTAACTTAAAAGTTTCTTTTGATATAACCCCCTCATGATGATTTTCAAACACAAAATGTTCTTCCTCTGGAAGTTTTACTGCTCTTCCTCTAATTGAAACTGTTTTTTTCTTGTGAGTTCTTAAATTTCCACAATATACATCATTATTCAATATATTACTAATCATGTATGTAGACCATAATTTTTGTACTGGATGCTTATATATTCTTCCTCTTTCTAAATGTTTTATTTGATAATATTCAGATGGTGTAGGATAGTTATATTTGCTATTTAAAATGTCGCAAATCTTTTTTCTTCCTAAACCTTCTTCTGTATATAATTTAAATATAAGTTCTATAACAGGTCTTATATCTTCATCAACATATAATTTTGTTATATCATCTTTATCTTTTATATATCCATAATAATTTCCCATGATTAGTCTTCCAGATTTTTGTTTAGAATACATATGATCTCTTGTTTTTCTTGAACAATCCTTTACATACCTTTCGTTAAACCATGTTGTAATTCCAATAGTATCATCTCTATCATTTAAAACATCATAAGTTCCACCCATTTCTGAAACTAATATTAAATTTTTTTGCATATTTTTAAATTCGTCTATTAAAACTAACACTTTTCCATTATTTCTGCCTATTCTTGATAAATCTTTTGCTATAACTACATCTATCTTACCTCCTTTTACTTTCTCAATCATTCTTGAAAAATCAGGTCTGTTAAAGGTGTATCCCGAAACATTATCGTCTATGTAGAAGTCGTCATCTGTTATGATCCAATTACGAGTAGAAGCATAATCTTTTATAATTCTTTTTTGTTCTTCTATACTCGAGTAATTTTCTTTATCTTCATCTCGACTTAACCTACAATACCCTACAACTCTCATTTTATTATTCCCTTCCTGCCTGATATTGCTTAAGCTTGATGTTAACATACTATTCTTTTTTCTTCCAGTTGTTTTGTAATTATTTTTTCAAGAATTTCGGGATAATTCTCTTTGCCTGCTATGAAAATTGCTATGTTGTATTTTTTCTTTTTATATTCTTCTATAATTTCTTTTGTATTATCTTTTTCTAATTCTTCCTCTTTCAAATAAATTTGCATATAATTTACTTTTTTGGTTCTTAAAAAGGTAATTTTCATTAATTAAACTCCCTTATAATATCTCTTTATAGATATTATGCTTTTCTATATATTAAGAACACAATTATTTTTGCAAATGGGTAATTTTTCGAAAAATTTTTAAAATTTTTTTAAAATTTTAAAAATTGCAGGAAGAGAGAGTGCACCTGCTCTCCTAAAACTGCCTAAAAGTGTAACTTTTAGCGGGATGACAATAAAAAATTAGGGTGATTTTAAGTCACCCTATAGTTTTGGTTAATTATTTATATAAATTGTAATTTGTCAGGTTTATATCAAACTAATCTGTTCACTTTTATTTGTTTTCCAACTCTTTTGTTTTGCTTCTATTATTTTGTCGCCTTCTTCATTTCCACCAATCAAAAATGGAGATGTAGAAATATTTTTTTTCATATTTTCTTTAACTAGACCTACATTTGCATTAGCATAGCAATATTTACATAGATGTCCACAAGTATTATATGCTCCTATATCATTTTCCATTAAGCAATTACAATCTTCTCGAAGGCTTTTTCTTTTTGGTGGGTTTAATTTTGTTCCTATTCCTTTTTCTACTATTTCTTGACTCATACAACCTTTGCAATCAATACCATATTCAGCAAGATATGTTTTTTCACAACAACTATGAATTGTCAATTCTTCTATATGCTTTTCTATATTATATCCCATTCCAATAAATATTGGATCATATCTCCAGTGGGTAGAATTAACTCCAATATGCTCTGATAATTTTTTAAAACTTTCAATTAGTTTTTCTTTATCTGGAACTACTGGCTCTATATCTTTTCCATAAGGTGTTATTGTAACAAACCAATATTGTTTATATACATCTAATTCATCTAAATATTTTAGCATTGGCTCTGGATTTTTAGTACAAAATGCAAGACAATCTACTACATTTGGAGATAGACTATACTTTGTAACTTGTGATTTATAATATGGATTTCTTACATAAACAAAACCTTCTCTTATTCTATTCATTAACCATTTTGAATAAAATGCTGGTATATCTGTTCTACAACCTGTATTTATTATCATTTTTAATTTTCCTTTTCTTCAATAAATTTTTTTATATCTTCTTGTATTTCTATAAATCTATCTTCTAAATTATAAAAACTTTTTGTATCTTTATTAAATCTAACTAAAGTCCAATTTTTATTTTCAAGTGTAATTTGTTCAAATGGAAATCTTATAATTCCAAGTGTATTAAATCCTACTCCAAATTCGAGTAGTAATACACTTTTGTT
>CANQCT010000013.1 GCA_947589835.1 uncultured Clostridia bacterium | reverse complement strand
ACTTGTATATGTTACATTACTTAATGAAGCTATACTTTTTTGGTTTAAAGTATGGCTCTCTCTCTCTCTCTCTCTCTCTACTGTTGCAACGGTTTGCTGTTTCATTTGTTCTTTTCCCCCATTTTTCTTTTGGTTACTTGCTTTTTTTGTTTTGCTTTTGTAAATGAAATATGCAACTAATATTTTGTTTGAATTTACAGTTGCCTTCTTTATTTTTTTGTTTTTACAACTTATATATATTAAAACATATATTTTTGAGTTTGCATAGTGTTTTTGTTAATTTTACAAATTTGTAATGAAAATGTAATATTTGTAAAATTAGTTATTTTTATAATTCTTGCTTTAACAAACGTTAAAAACACGGCACTTTACTGTTAGTACTTTGCTTGTGTATTCATCTATTAAATAATTTATTTTGAAGCTTTCTGTGGTAGCTTCTTTTAATTTGCATTTTTCTAAATTTACTAATACTTCATCACATAAGTTCATTCCTAATGGCAAGGTTTGATTAAAGTTATCATAAAAAATAATATTAGAATAATATAAAATTGGCATATTTTCTTTTAAATTTATTTTGTATAATGTTATTTCTTCTGCATTTTTATTTTCTTCTATTGCTTTTATTTCGTTTAGGTGAAATATGTTTATATTATTTAAATCTATTTCTTCTGTGCTTGCCATATAAATTGGTGTTATATACGAGGTTGAAATTTTGCAAAATGCTTCTTTTATTAAGTTTAAGTAGTTTCTTAAATTATCTATATATACGCTAAGTTCAGTGTTTGGAGTGATGTTTAATATATTGTATTTATCTTTTTCTGTTTCTCTATGTTTTTGATTATTTAGCATTTTTATTTTTGTTTTATCTTCTGATATACTTCCAAATATGTCAAAATCCTTTGTTTTTATATATTCAATATCTTTTTCATATTCTTTTATAAAGCTACTTAAATTTTCCTGTAATATTTGTTTTTGGTCTTCTGTTAATTCGTTACTTTTTGTATTATTTAAAATTTGAAAGCAGGTAATAGCTTGCTTTGCTGCAAATATTGCATCTGTTTCATTTTTAGAAAGTTTTCTTCTTTGAAGCTCATCTACTACTTTTCCTAGGTCTTCAATGTCTAAGTCATAATCAAAAACTTTTTCTATTTTTTCTTTTTTTTGTTCTTCTTCACCTTCATTTAAGCTAGGTAGTTCGTCTTTGCTTGTAAATTTCCAAAATTCGAAAATGCTTTTTTTGTGTAGTTCTATTTCATTCAAATATATATTTGCGTTTTTTATTTTTCTTTCTAAATTTACTTTTTTTAGTTCTAATGCACTGTTATCTAGTTTTAAATTTTTTAAAAGCTTTCTTCTACCATCTAATTTAGTGCATATTTCAATTAAATCTTCTATTGTATGTTGTTTTGTTTCTGAAAGATTTTCGCTAATAGATTCTTCTATTTTTTCTGCTTTTTTTATTTTTTGTATTTCTTTTTTAACTTGCTCTTTTATTCTATTTTGAGTAGCGTTTTGAAATTCTTTTTTTCTGTTAGAAAAATAATATTTTACTTTGCCAAAAAATGTTTTTTTGCACTCTAAAAATGTAGCTATTTGACGCTGTTTTGCTAAATACTCCTCTGTTTGCTTTTCTACTATTTCTTTTAAAGAGTTTATTTTTTCTTGTTCTTCTTGTATTTTTCTATCTTCTAGACCTATTAATAATTTTTTTTGGCTTGCTTCACTTTGAATAAATTCTAGTAAATTGGAGTATTTTATTACTTTTTCGCTATTATTGTTTATATATGAAAGTTCTAGCTCTCCTTTATTATTTATTATAGTTTTAAATGTATAGTCTTCTGGCAAACCAGTTGCTAAAATGAATAAGGCTTTTATTAGCTTATACCACTCTATTGCTTCTTCTTTTGAGTTTAAGGTTACCACATAATCGCTTTGTATTTTTTCGTAAACTTTAGTTTTTCCAACTATTTTTAGTTGCATTTTATTTTTTTGATTATATACTTCAAAAATTTCTGGCCATTCTTTAGTAAAATACCATAAGTAATTTTCTAAGTCTGCTATTTGACTTTTTACTAAAAAGCTACCAGAATATTCTTGATAACTAATTGGAACATAAATTAATTCTTTTTTTCTGAATTTTTTGGCTTGTATTTGCTTTTTTATTAAGTAAAATAGTGCTGAGTTATTATATTCATTTGTTGGAACTAGCATAAAATATTTATCTGATACATCTGAATAGTATATTTGCCAAATGTAGTTGTTTGCATATTTTACTTCATAGGGTATTTGAGTTTTTAACTTTTCTTGCTCTTCTTCAATTTGCTTAATTTGCTCTATTTCTGTATTGTTAAGCATACTAAGGAAAGTTGTAAAGTATTCTATGTTTTCCTCTGTTTTAGAGTCTAAGTACTTTGCAATTGGCATAGCAAGTTTATAGCTTTCGTTTAGGTTTGTTAGTCTATCTGTTGGAGTTAATAGAATTTCTATGTTAGATATGTCTACATATTTGTATACTTTATAACTAATATCGTCATAAGATTTTAGCGGTCTAAAAGAAAAGGGAGTAAATTCCTTTAAAAAAGTTGGTATTCTTTCTAAGTTTAAGCCAATGTATTCTAATTTTTCTTTTAATTTTTCTTTATCTTCTGCAATGTTTCTAGGCATTTTTGCCCTCCTAAGATTAATTTCTTTTTTAAAGTATATCACAAGATTATTTGTGTTTGCAATGTTTAGACTTTAAAATTAAAAATTTTTATTGCATTTTACATAAAGCTTTGATATAGAGTGTGCAGTTGTACACTTAAACCTAGAAAAGCAAAGAGCCAAAATGATTAATTTCGTTTTGGCTCTTTGTTTTTTTTATTGCTTTTATGTTTTTTCATTTAATGACTTTTCTTAAAATAAAAATTTAAGTTTTAAATCTATCTTTCAAAGCTTTCAATTTCTTTTTTTATTTTTTCTATAAATTCATTTAATTTCATTTGACCAATGTCTCCATCTTTTCTAGAACGAACTCCTACAGCATTTGCTTCTACTTCTTTATCTCCTAAAATTAGCATATATGGTATTTTTTGAAGCTGTGCTTCACGAATTTTATAGCCTATTTTTTCTTGTCTATCGTCTACTTCTACTCTAATGCCTGCTTTTTCTAGTTCTTCGCTTATTTTTTCTGCATATTCTTTATGTGCGTCTGCTATTGGAAGTAATTTTACTTGTACTGGTGCAAGCCAAGTTGGAAATGCACCTGCAAAATGTTCTGTTAAAATACCAATAAATCTTTCAAAAGAACCAAATAGGGCTCTGTGTATCATAATTGGTGTTTTCTTTTCGCCATCTGAATCTATGTATGATAAGTTAAAGCGAAGTGGTAATTGGAAGTCTACTTGAATAGTTCCCATTTGCCATTCTCTGCCTAAGCAATCTTTCATTTTAATATCAATTTTTGGTCCATAGAAAGCTCCATCACCTTCATTTATGCGGTAGTTATCTTTTCCACAAATTTCATCTAGTACTGCTCTTAAGTCATCTTCTGCTTTGTTCCATAAGCTTAATTCGCCCATGTAGTCATCTGGTCTGGTAGATAGTGTTAATATGAAGTCTAATCCAAAAATGTTATATAATTTTTTAGCAATTTCTAGAATTTCTTTTATTTCATCTTTTATTTGAGATTCCATAACGTAGTTGTGAGAGTCGTCTTGCCTGAACATTCTTACTCTAAACAAGCCATTTAATTGTCCTGATTTTTCATTACGGTGAATTACATCTATATCACAAAAACGAAGTGGTAGTTCCTTATAACTTCTTAATTTTGTTTGATATATTTTAATAGAGTTTGGACAGTTCATTGGTTTTAGGGCTTGTTCGTTTCCGTCTGCATCTGTTAAAACAAACATGTCTTCTTTGTAGTGGTCCCAGTGTCCTGAAGTTTTCCATAAACTGCTACTATTTAATTGTGGTGCAGAAAATTCTTGGTAACCTCTTTTTTTATGTTCTTTTCTCCAAAGGTCTATTAATACATTCATCATTGTAAATCCCTTTGGTAACCAGTATGCCATTCCTGGGGCTGTTTCGTCAAAGAAGAATAAGTCTAATTCTTTACCTAATTTACGGTGATCTCTTTTTTTAGCTTCTTCTAACATATTTAAATATTCATCTAGCATACTTGCTTTTGGAAATGAAATACCATAAATTCTTTGAAGAGTTTGCTTTGTTTCGTCTCCTCTCCAATATGCAGCTGATGAATGTAAAAGCTTAAAGGCTTTAATTCCTCCTGTGCTCAAAATATGTGGTCCTGCACATAATTCTTTAAATTCGCCTTGGTCATAAAAACTAATTTCTTCTCCTTGTGGTAATTCTTCAATTAATTCTACTTTATATGGCTCTTTTCTATCTTTCATAAGCTTAATAGCTTCATCTTTTGGAAGAGTATATCTTGTTATTTCTAGGTTTTCTTTAACAATTTTTTTCATTTCTTCTTCAATTTTTGCTAAGTCTTCTTCTGAAAATGGTTTTTCTACGTCAAAATCATAGTAAAAGCCATTATCAATAGCAGGTCCTATGGTTAGTTTTACACTATCTCCATAAATTCTTTTAATGGCTTGCGCCATAATGTGTGATGTTGTGTGCCAGTAAGCTTTTTTTCCATCTTCGTCATCAAATGTTAAAATTTCTAGTTTGCAATTTTTGTTAATTACTGTTCGTAAGTCTTTTACCTCTCCATCTACTTTTCCAGCTAGTGCATTTCTAGCTAAACCTTCGCTAATTTTTTTAGCTATTTCTAATATGCTTAAGCCTTCTTCTACCTCTAGTTCTGAATTGTCTTTTAATTTAATTTTTAACATATATTTTTCTCCTTTCTTTTTTTGTCGCTGTTTAGGACGTTTCTTCACGCGACAACAAAAAACTCCTTTTAACCAATTGCTTGATTAAAAGGAGTGTATTTTTATGCACGGTTCCATCCTATTTTTAACTTAATTAATTCCTTAACGCAGAAATACGTCTAGCTTTTTACTAGAAACAATGAGGTAGTTATTTCAAATCTGTTTTTGTAATTAGCTTTCAGCCAGTGGCTAATTTTCTCTTTCCATAACCTTGATTTTACTTATTCTCATTTTTGTTTTTTTATGTTTAACTAACAGTAATTATACTAGCTTTTTTATTTGTAGTCAATACATTAATTTGAAATAATGTGCACTTTCATTAATAAAACTGTTTTTGACCTGTCCCTAAGTGCTTAAAAATAAGCAATGGGACCTGTCCCCAAAACCACAAGGCAATAAACTATTATTTTCCAAATGCAGTTAAATGCAAGTTTATAATTTGTTAGAGGTATTCCTATTTTGTTAATTTCTTCGCAATTTTTTAGTATTAGTTCTTGTTCTTCTTTATTTAATGTTCCTTCTTCTTGTAAATATTCTTTTGCAAGTGGTTTTGCTTTTGTCATTGCATCCATTTCTAAACTGCTACGAACTAAATAATAAATAAATCCTAAAATAGTAAGTATAAATAAGTGTAACATTGGGTAAAAATTAAGTTTTAATATAGTTAAAATGCATATTACTAAGAAATATATTAAATAAATATTTGAGAAGAAAAAATTAAATAATAATGTCCTTTTGTTTTGAATTGAATGTAAACATTCGTGGCAAATTGTTTGCACTCTGCTAAATGTGTTTTTTATATTTGCAATTAGAATTGAATTAGTTAGCACAAAATAAAAACTAGATTCATTATCGCTTTCTTTTATAATTACATTTTCATTATTTAATTTTTTTAAAACAGTTTCACAAATCTTTCTATTTTCTGGTAATTTATTAGTTATTTCGTTTAATTCTTTATTAAAGCCTATTTCTTTTAATTTTTTAATATCGTTTATTTTTATATTCCATGCAAATTTTAAAATGATTAAAAATGCAAGGCTTACTATTATTGCTATTATATATTCCATTTAAATTTCTCCTATCTACATAAATAATTTTTTTGCTTTATTTATAATAGTTGTAATTATATCAAAGCTTTAATAGTACTATTTTTCGCAGTTTTGAGATGTCCCGTTCTGACATTTCTTCTTTGAAGCCACTCCTTGGGCGGGCAATTTGAAAAACAAGAAAACTAGTACTATTAAAGCAATTAACTGCAATTACTATATTTTTAATAACTTTAATATAATCTTAATATAATTTAAAAAGTCGCTTAAAAAGCCTTAAATTTAAAACCTTAAAACTTTTTAAACGACATTTTTTACCCTCAATAACTTATTTTTTTGCAATTGTTTGTAAAGTAAATTTTGTAAAATAAATGATTTCCTTATAGTACATCTTTAATAGCTTCTGCTATAATTTTATTAACATCTGCTATCATAATATTAAATTTTACTTCTAAATCGAAGTATTCTTTAATATCTTTGTTTTGTACTAATGTAGCATACATTTCTTCTAATTTTTTGTTCTTTTCTTCGTCTTTTTTTTCACCAGTGTATTCCATTAATTGTACTTCATATCTTAGTTTTTCAAATTCTTCTACTTTTTGCTTTTTTTCTGGATTATTATGTATTTCATCTTTTAGCTTTTTATATTCTTTATATTCATTAGATTCTTTTATTTCTTGTGCTAAGCGATTTGCTGTATCGTAAACTTGCATGCTGTTTCCTCCCTTTATTTTTAGTTTTATACTTATACTATTTATGATTGTTTAGAGTTAAAATTTATTAAATTATGCTAAATGGTAAGCTGAAACTTATGCATAAGCATGTTTCTTTTTGAAGCTAAGTAGATTTGTAATTTCTGTTTCTGTATTATTGGCTTTTTCTGCTTTTTTAGCATTTTCTTGCATAATTTGCTCTTTTTGCTTTTCTGCAACAGTTTTGCAAATTGCTTTTTCATAAGTATAATGTGTGTCTTGTGCAATTTTGGTCCAGTTGAATTCTTCTTTTACTTTTTGTTTTGCTGCTTTTGTTACTTTAGCACATAGTTGTTTGTCGTATAATAATGTTAAAATAGAATCTGCAATAGAATTTGGATTTCCGGCATATGTTTTCATTCCATTTACACCGTGGTCAACTATTTCGTTAAGACCCCCCACATCTGATACAACTGTTGGAACTCCTGCAAGCATTCCTTCTAATGCAACAATTCCAAATGGTTCATAGGTGCTTGGAAATACTGCTATATCTGCACATTTATATATTTTTTGTACTTGCTTTGAATTTAAATAACCTGTAAAGTATACTTTATTAGCAATTCCCATTGATTCTGCTTGTGCTTTCAAATCATCTAACATTCCGCCCTTGCCTGCTATAACTAATTTTACATCATTGTATCCACTCATAATTTTAGGCATTGCAGAAATTAGGTGCTGAATTCCTTTTTCATATACTAATCTTCCTACATATAGTATCATTTTTTCATTATCCATTGCATATTGTCTTCTGAATTCGTAGTCTCTTTCAATTCCATTAAAGTTTGTTAAGTTTATTCCGTTTGGAATTACATTTATTTTGTCAAATGGAAGACCAAATAAACCTTGAACATGATTTTTCATAAAATTACTATTAACTATAACTTCTGTTGCTTCATAAGTTAAAAGCCATTCTGTATCATTTATATATCTTTGTGTTTCATCATGAATTCCAGAGTTTCTGCCTGCTTCTGTTGCGTGAATAGTAGCTACTAATGGTATTTCAAATGATTGTTTTAGTGTTTTCGCACTTGTTGCAACAAGCCAGTCATGTGCATGAATAACATCAAACTTGCCTTTTTCGTTCATAATTTGTGTAGCTTTTGATACCATATTGAAATTTAATTGTAGCACCCAATCTATGAAACTATTTGGGTGTATCATATAATTTTCAACTCTGTATACTTCTACTCCTTTGTCATTTTCATATTCTGGCAAATCTCCTTCTTTGTATGTTATAACTGTTACTTCATGACCATCCTTTATTAATCTATGTGATAAATCATGAACAACTCTAGCTATTCCTCCTACAATTCTTGGTGGGTATTCCCATGTTAACATTAATATTTTCATTAAAATATTTGCCCCTTTCATTTTTTCTTTTGCTTCGAATTTTAGTTTAATTTATTGTATACAAAATTTTGACAAAAGTAAACACATTTTGATAAAATTTATTGACAATTTTTTTGGTTACTAGTTTTAATTATATTAAAGCTCGAATAGTACTATTTTTCGCAGTTTTGAAAGGTCCCGTTCTGACTTTGCTTCTTTGAAAATTCTTCTGCAACGGGCAATTTGAAAAACAAGAAAACTAGTACTATTCGAGCTGTTAACTATAAAACAATTAATTAGTAATAATTTTTTAAAATTTCTACTCATTTTCTATTGAATTTATTTTCATTTTGATATAGTATTATTATAATATGTTTTACCAAAGTGGAGGAACAAATGCCAAATAAAGCTAAAGATAAAATAGAAGAAATTTTAAAAGTATTAAAAAATGGAAAAAGCTCAAAATCATCAGAAAAAGTAGCAACTAAAAAGGTTGCTACTAAAAGTGATGCTCAAAAAAAGGTTAAAAAATCAAATAGTAAAAATGTTAAAAGTAAGGTAGATGACAAAAAAGAACAAAAATCTAGTGCTACTAAAAATGTAGCTAAAAAAGACTCTGCTGAGAAAGTTCCTTCTAAAAAAACTGTAAGTGAAAAAACTACAGCTAAAAAAACTGCAACTAAAAAGGCTTCAGCTAAAAGCACAGCAGCTGTAAAAAGTACTACTAAAAAAGCATCAACTGCAAATGTTGTAGCTAAGAAGTCTGCTAATACCAAAAAATCTGCTAGTGCAAAAAAGCCTGCAGCTAAAAGCAAAACAGCTACAAAAAAAGCTACAGCTAAAAATGAAGTAGCTTCAAATGCTACTGCTAAAAAGGCCCCTGCTAAAAAAGCTACTAGCACAAAAAAAGCTAATACTGCTAAAAAAACTGCAACAAAAAAAGCTACTAAAAAAACTTCTTCTAGAAAAACTCAAGCTAAAAAATTAAATATTGAAGAATATTATGATTTACCTAATAAATATGAGCAAACTATTGTTAAAATTTTAGCTCAAACACCTACTATTCTATTTGTTTATTGGGAAATTTCTTCTAAAGATAGAAATAAATTTATTAAGGAATATGGTGAAAACTTTTTTAATGAAACATCTCCATACTTAATAGTTATTAATAAAGATAAGAATTATCAGTTTGAAGTGGAAATAAATGATTATGCTAATAGTTGGTATTTGCATATTCCTGATAGTGATTGTAAATATGAAGTAATTTTAAGTAGAAAAAATAAAAATTCACAAATTCTACCTCAAAATTCTATTACTATTATATCTTCTAATCAAATAGAAACTCCTAATGACCACATTTTATTTGAAAAACTAGGAAAAACTATTTTCTTTAAAGATGTTAAAAGTGGTTATGTTCAAAGCAAAGATATTTCTTCATTTGCTTTTATGCATAATATTGGTAGAATTTATAATATTTATGATTTATATAAAGAAATTTACAAAAATGAATTAAATGGCGATGAATTAGGTATTAAGCTTTCTTCTTCACAATTTAGTTCTAATTTTAAATAAATTTTATGACCTGTCCCTAAGTGCTTAAAAATAAGCATTGGTACCTGGTCCAAGCACCCCCAAAAAGGGAAAAAGGGACAGTCCCCAATTACCCAAAAAGGGAAAAAGGGACTGTCCCCAATAAGTAAGGAGGGAATTATGGCTAAAGGCTACGTTAGTTTCATATTGCATGCGCATTTGCCTTTTATTCATCACCCTGAAAGTGAAGATTACTTAGAAGAGCAATGGCTATATGAAGCAATTTCTGAAACCTATATTCCATTATTAATAAATTTTACAAAATTAGAGAAGGAAAATGTTGACTTCCGTATTACTATGTCAATTACTCCTCCTCTTTTAAATATGCTTGATAATAAATTATTGCAAGAGCGTTATATTAAGTATTTGCATAAACATATTGAACTTTCAGAAAAGGAAATTGATAGAACAAAGGATAATCAAAAAGAAAATGAATTAGCACATTATTATTTTAACCGTTATTCTAATGATTTGCTTTTATATGAAGATGTGTATAAATGTAATTTAATACAAGCTTTTAAGCATTTTCAAGATATTCGGCAAATTAGAAATTATTACATGTGGAGCTACACATGGATATTTTCCTATTTTATATGTTAATGAAAAAACTATTAGAGCACAAATTGCTGTTGGTGTTCAAACTTATGAAAAATATTTTGGAAAAAAGCCTCGTGGCATTTGGCTTCCTGAATGTGGCTATATTCCAGAAGCTGATAAATATTTAAAAGAGTTTGGTATTGAATATATTATTACAGAATCTCATGGAATTTTGTATGCGGATCCTACTCCTATTTATGGTACTTTTGCCCCTATTGTTTCCCCAGAAGGCATTATTGCTTTTGGCCGTGATATTGAGTCTTCTAGGCAAGTATGGAGTTCTATTAATGGCTACCCTGGAGATTTTAATTATAGGGAATTTTACAGAGATATTGGTTATGATGCTCCTTATGATTATATTAAGCCATACATTGCTTCTAATGGAGCTAGGGTTCATACTGGAATAAAATATTATCGTATTACTGGAAAAGACTGTGAAAAAGATTATTATAATCCTAGGTGGGCTATGGATTCTGTTGAAAAGCAGGCTGGTCATTTTTTTGATAGTAGAGAGGCCCAAATAAATAAACTTGCTCCTTTAACAAATAATCCGCCTATTATTGTATGCCCTTATGATGCTGAACTTTATGGTCACTGGTGGTATGAAGGTCCAGACTGGCTTTATATTTTATTTAAAAAGATTTATTATGATAAATGTGATTTTGAGTTGATTACTCCTAGTGAGTATATTGATAAATATCCTTCAATGCAAATTTCTACCCCCTGCCGTTCTAGTTGGGGTGCAAATGGTTATAGCGAAGTTTGGCTTAACCATACAAATGATTATGCTCACAAGCACCTACATAAAATTGGCGATAATATGGTAGAGTTAGCTCAAAAGTTTTATAATGAAACTGATAGTATTAAAATTAGGGCACTAAATCAATGTGCAAGAGAGGTTCTACTTGCTCAAAGTAGTGATTGGCTATTTATTATTACAAATGGAACAATGGTTGATTATGCTAAAAAAAGAATTAAACAGCACGTTGGTAGATTTACTAAGCTTTATAATGGTTTAATATTAGATAATATAGATGAAAATTATATAAATTTTTTGAAGGATTTAGAAGAAAAAGATTGTATTTTTCCTGATATTGATTTTAAAATTTATAGTTAATTTAAGTTTATTATTAAAACCTTCCTATAGGAAGGTTTTTTACTTTTAGGTAATATTTTTATTATCCTTTTAGTATGTTTATTGTTTTAATATCCATGTATATAATTAATAAAAAAAATGTCGATTTTTGTAATATTGAATTTTAAGAAAGTAGTGGTAAATGAAATGAAAAATACTTTAGAAGTTGGAAATCGTATTAGAAATGTAAGAGAAGCATTAAGAATGAGTAGAAGTGTTTTTTCTGAAAAAATAAACATTTCAGAGTCTTATTTGGCACAATTAGAGTTGGGTAATAAATCTATTGGAATGAACACTTTAATTGCTCTTTGTGAATATACTGGTTATTCTTCTGATTATTTTTTGTTTGGTAAAGATGTGAAAGATGATTTACGTAAAAAAATTATTCGTATGGTAAGTATTCTTCCTGAAGGTGCTTTAGATTTAGTTTATGAAGTTATTCGTTCTATTAAAGCACATAATAAATAATTTAAAATAAAATATTGTTAGTAATTTTATTTAATTTGTTAAAATTACTAACAATATTAATATACTTATATTTGTGCTTATTTATGCGCACTTTTGCAGTTTTTAATTTTCTTACTTTGAGCAGTATCTACAAAGAATAGCTTCTAGCCCAATATTTAAATCTATTAAACCAACTTTATAATTTGCATCTAAATTAACTAATTCTTCTAAAATATTTCTCAATTCTTGTTTTTCAAAGTATTTTGATTGTGTTTTATATTTTGTTACTAAAAACATTTGATTAGGTTTTAAGTTCATTGCAGTTGCTACATCTTTGTGATATTCTTCTGCTATTTTTATAATATATAATTTTTTAAAATGGTTATATAGTGTAACTAATATTTTTTGTACAGGTTCTTTGTTTAATACAAGTCCATTTAAAACATCTAGTGCAGATTTTATATCTTTTTTTCCTAAGTTATCTGTTAAATCAAATATAATTGCTTGAATTTGCTTTATGCAAAGTTTATCTATGTCTTCCTTAGTAATATTTCCGCCTTCACCTTTATATTCTATTAACTTTCTAATTTCATTTATTAAGTCTTGCATATTAGTTCCAGAGCATTCTACTAAATATTTAGCAGAAGCTTCATCTATGCTTACTTTATAGGCACTGCAAATTTTTTTAAGGTTTGTTATTAATTCTGGAAGTTTTAAAAGTGCAAATTCTTTTACTGTTCCTATTTTTTCTATAACTTGATATAATGAATTTTTTTCTACTTCTTGTTCTATAAATATTAAGTCAACTGTTTCTAAAAGTTCTTTTTGATTGGCTTCTATGTAATTTGCTATTTTTTCTTGTATAGGAATATTGGCATTTTCTGTTTTGCTTTTTTTTCCCTCAGCTTTAGTTTGCTTTGGTTTACTTGCAGATTTTTTTTCTTTTTTGAAAAGCCCTGTATTTTTGGCTATAATTAGCTTTTTTGGAAAGCCAAATGCTGGAGTTTCTAGGTTTGAAATTAAGGTATCTACATTTGTTTCATCTATTTGAATATAGTTAATTCCTAAAACTTGCTCTCCAAATTCTTTTTTTATTCTTTTTACTTGGTTTTCTAAAAGATATGTTTCTTCTCCATACATTAAATAAATAGCCATTTTTTTATGCCTTTCTCTATTTTTTTATGCTAATATAATAATAAAATTTTAACTATGACCTGTCCCTAATTACCCAAAAAGGGAAAAAGGGACTGTCCCCTACAATTTTTCTGCAAATTTTGCAGAATGTGCATGGCAAATTGCTGCTGCCATACTATCTGTGGTATCATCTAGTTTTGGTAAAGCATCTACTTTTAAAATAGTTTTTACCATTTTTTGAACTTGTAATTTATCTGCCCTTCCATATCCTACAACTGATTGCTTTATTTGAAGTGGTGTATATTCATAAGTAGGTATTCCCTTTCTGCAACCTACTACTAATATAACGCCTCTTGCTTGTGCTACATTTATAGCAGTTTTTGCATTGTTATTAAAAAATAATTCTTCAACAGATATTGCATCTGGTTTATATGTATCTATTATTTGCTCTAGGTCATTGTTTAATTTAAGAAGCCTTTGTGGAAATGATTCACCTGCTTTTGTAAGTACTGCTCCATGTGTAATTAAATTAAACTTATTTCCAATATAATCTATAACACTATAACCTGTTATTGCAAATCCTGGATCTATTCCTAGAACTCTCATTTTTGTTTTAGTCCTTTCTATCTAGTATTAACATTTCTAATAAATTCCATTTGCTTAAATAGTACTATTTTTCGCAGTTTTGAAAGGTCCCGTTTCTTGCTTTCTTCTTTGAACCTACTTCTGCAATGGGCAATTTGAAAAACAAGAAAACTAGTACTATTTAAGCTTTAGCGTAATTATAACTTTAATAAGTAGTTTTATTATTAATAGTTTTGCTCATGGTTTTTAATAATTATTCTAAAAACTTCTGCTACTGACCACGCCTGTGCAAAAGTTCCTTTAGCTTCATAAGGTTTAGCTGAATCATAAATTTCACTAATACTTCCTACTGTGGAATTTTTGTACATTTCGTTATAAAATGTGTCTTCTACTTTTTTGGCAAACTCATAATACTCTTTTTGTAATTCTTTCTTTTTAGTTTTATTTTTTTCAGCATTTATAATATTTAAAAAGCTATCTGAGTAAATACCTAAAAGCCATGGCCATGTAATTCCTTGATGATAACTCATATCTCTTTTTATTTGGTCACCTTCGTAAATTTCCCTATATCCATTTTCTCCTTTAGCTAATGTTTTTAAGCCATAAGGTGTAAGTAGCTTTTTAGTAACTGTGTTTAAAATTTCTTTTGCCTCATTTGAGCTAGGATCAACTACTGGATAATGTAAAGATAATGCAAATAGTTGATTTGGTCTTATTTTGTTATCTCCAACTAGGTCGTCTAAGCTTTTTCTTTTTTTGTTATAAAATTTAACCATAAAGCTTTTTTTACATTTGTTAGCTAGGTTTGTATATTTTTCTACTAAATCTTTTTCTTTATATAGTTTTGCAAATTCTGCCATAATGCATAGTGCATTATACCATAAAGCATTTATTTCAACTGCTTTTCCATTTCTTGGTGTAACTACCTTATCTCCAATTTTTGCATCCATCCATGTATTTTGAATATGCTCTGTTCCTGAAGATAATAGGCCATCTTCTTCATCTAAATGAATATTATTTCCATCTAAATCAATTCCAGCTATATATGCATTTATAACTTTTTTTAATGTTTCATATAAGCTACCCTTTAAAAATTCAAAGTCATGAGTGTAATCTAAGTATTTTCTAACCTGCTCAAATAGTAAAAGTGATGCATCTACACTATTGTATAATGGTCTATTATCATAGCCAGAATAGCCATTTGGAACTAGTCCATATTTAATATCTCTAATACAAGTTAAAAGTACTTCTTTAGCTTTTTTAAATCTTCTTGGAATAAGAAAAATTCCTTCAAATGAAATTAAGGTATCCCTTCCCCAATCTAAAAACCACGGATAGCCTGCTATCATTGTATATAAAGCAAATGATGGTCTATATACTACAAAGTTATCAGATGCAATAATGTAATCTCTAATTAATGTTTTATACTCTTTAGTATATTCTTTTTTTGGGTCTAACAAATATGAATCATACAGCTCACTAGTAATACGTATAATTTCTTGGTTAACTAGATTTCTACCATCTAATTCTTCTATGTTTTCTTCTAATGAGCAAATAAATGTAATGTATTTTTCTTCGTTGGCTCTTAGCTTAACTTCATAAACTCCTGGTACTGCTAGGTCTTCTTCAGCTTCTCCACCTCTTCTTTCTTCTTCTAGGTAATACATATTTTTAAAGTTATCTTCTTTATGCTCAACGTATTTTCCTTCTGATAAATTCATATAAATTGGTGTTTGATTTTGATTATTTACTACTACTTTTACTTTTTGATTTTTTATTTCTTGTTTTAAATAAAAATTAGTATTTGGAGTAGTGGTATGAAAATCTCTAAAATTAATAATTGGAGTTATTTTGAATTTTGTTCTTTTGTCGTTATTTTTTATATTGTAAAGTACACAAACAGTATTTTTTCCATAATCCATACAAATAAATTTTTTAATAACTGCTCCATCTACTTCATAAGTAAATATTGGCACGTATTCTTTTTCAAATGAAGTTAAATATTTATAACCTGTTGAAATGTAGTTTTTTCCCATATTTGAATATAGAATATGTTCTTTGCCATCACTTTCAAAGCTTTCATCTACTTTAGATAAAATTACATATCTTTTTGCAGGTGGATTTAATGGAGCCACAAGCAAGCCATGATACTTTCTTGTATTAATTCCAAGTATTGTGGAACTACTGTAACCGCCTATGCCATTTGTTATAATCCAATCTTTTTTTATTCCATTTTCTAATAATAAATCTTTTTGTTCATATTTCATTTGTGTATTCCTCCATAAAAATTTAAAATTCTATGTTTTGCTGTTTTTTCATTTTTGATTTTAGAAGTATTTTTTTATTTGTATTACTTATTTTTTTAGCCACGATTTTATTTTCAAACTGTTTTTACTTGGTTTTTGAGGTTCTTTTGTAGATTCAGAATCTTCTATTGGAATTCCAGCTTTTACTTTCATTTTTATTTCTGCTTCTTGGATAGATTCTATTCTATCTTTATATTTTTTATAGAATTTACTTCCTGCTTTTTGAGATTTTTTTCTATTTGGTTTGAAAGTATTGTTTTTCTTATTTACTTTTAAGGTTTTCTTTGCTTCTTTTAGCCTATCATTTAATAGAACATATTTTGTATCATTTTGCATATCTTTAAATTTTAAATCATCACATATAAGTTGAATAATAGAAGCTGCAATAGCATCAGGGTTGTGTCTAATGTATCCATCAGAAACACAAGAAATTTCCCTTTGCATTAAGTATATTCCTTCTTCTTTTGTTTTGCTAGAATCTATTTCTACTAATTCTTGTCCTTGCATATTATATTTTCTAATGTATTCTGGAATTAATTCACCTGTATCATAAATACAATATTCAATTACACCTTTGCCTGTATGTTCGTGAATTGCTTTAATATGGTCTGATAATGTATAATTATCTGTTTGACCTTGCTCTGTCATAATATTGCTTACATAAATTTTAAAACCTTTGCTTTCTTTAATGGCTTTTGCAACACCTTTTACTAATAGGTTTGGTATTATACTTGTGTATAAACTACCAGGACCTATAACTATAGCATCTGCTTCTTGTATTGCTTCTAAAACGCCAGGTGCCACTTTGCAATTTGTAGGATTTATAAAAATTCTGTTTATTTTACTAGCTTTTGAATTTACTACCTCTGGTATTCTATTTCTACTTTCTATAACTGTTCCATCTTCTAATTCTGCACAAATTTGTATTGGCTCCAATGTTACAGGAAGAACTTTTCCTGTAATATTAAGTATGTTTTCTGTTTGCTCAATAGATTTTGTAAAATCGCCATATACTTCTTTCATTGCTAATAAGTAAATATCTCCAAAGCAAAGGTCTTTTAGCCTTCCTGTGCTAAAGTTTGTATTAAATAAGCTTTTCATAGCATTTTCATTTTCTGAAAGTGCTATAATGCTTCCTTTTATATCATCTAAAGGCATTGAACCTAATTCTTTGCTTGATTCTGGAATAAATTCGCCATAATCTGATACAGTAACAATTGCAGTTAAATTATTGGTGTAATTTTTTAAACCTTTTAGCACTGCATTTAAACCATTTCCGCCACCAATTACTACAATTTTAGGCCCTTGTTCATAAACTTTTTTATTAAATATTAAACTATTTACTTTTGAGTTTTGATTTTGGGTTCTAGTATCTGTTTCTTGTACTAGTAGTTCCAAAGTTCTTCTTTGCATTTGTACAGCAGATACAATAACTAAACTAAAGCCAACTATAAAGCACAAAATAATTCCTAGTAATGGCATAAAATCTAGTCTTTCATTTGTTAATATTTGTGCCATTCCAAAACAGCTAAGGGCAATTCCAACTAAAATTAGGAATATCCATCTTTTCATTTTTGTGCTAGAGCCGAAACCATTTAAAAAAACCTTTCATAATTAATTGTATGGTATATACCATATTCTCCTTGTATAATATATTTAGGTTTTTAAAAGGCTACCCATAAACCTTGTATAATTTTAATATACTTGCATTATTCACCTATAATTTTTATTTCTAATTCAATGTTTTTTGAGCATCTTTCTAATACCACTTTTTTTATGTGTTCTACTAAGTTTATTACATCTTGCGCTGTTGCGCTTCCTGTATTTACAACAAAGCCTGCGTGCTTAGTAGATACTTCTGCCCCACCTACTTTATAACCTTTTAAGCCACATTCATCTATTAATTTTGCTGTAATAAAATCTGTGCCTCTTTTAAAAGTACTTCCTGCACTTGGCATTTCTATAGGTTGCTTTTCTTTTCTGCTTTGCAAATTTTCATCCATTTTTTGCTTTATTTCTTCTGCTTTTCCATAAGGTAACTCTATGGTTACATTTGTAATAATAACATCCTTATTAGAAAAAATGCTATGCCTGTAATCAAATTCACACTGTGAATTTGTTATAGTGTGTACACTTAAATTCTTTTCCATATATGTAACATCTTTAACAATGTTTTTCATTTCTCCGCCATAGGCACCTGCATTCATATAAACTGCTCCACCTATTGTTCCAGGTATTCCACTTGCAAATTCAAAACCTGCAATTTGCTCTTTTAAAAGATTTTGCGCTAAAATAGCATTTTTAACTCCTGCGCCCAGTTTTATAATAGCACTATTTTCATTTTTTTCAATTTGAATACCATCTATATCTATTTTAATAACTATTCCTCTAATTCCATTATCTTTTACTAACAAATTGGTTCCATTACCTATTACAGTTAGTGGAATGTTATATTCATTTGCAATTTTTAAAACATATATTAAATCTTTTGTATTTTTTATAGTAATTAATATATCTGCTTTTCCGCCTATTTTAAAAGATGTGTGCTTTTTCATTTCTTCATCTTTTTTTATATTATTTAAGTCTATTTCTTTAGCTAGTATTTCATAAATTTTATCTTTTTCCAAAAATACTACCACCTTTCTAGTTTTTATTCTAGTTTATTCGACTTTCTTTGTATTAATTACTTTTTATTTTTAAATTTTATCATTTTTATGAATAGATTACAAGTTTTTGTGAGCAAAAACATAAGCGATTTTTATTTTTTTATTATGAATACATAGCATCGCTTTTTGTTTCATATATTAATATTAATGTGGTGTTATATAATATTTGCAATTACATTAATGCTTTAATAATACTAGTTAATAATTTTTACAATTGCATTAATGCTTTAATAGTACTAGTTAATGATTTTATGGCTAACTGCTCGAATAGTACTATTTTTCGCAGTTTTGAAAGGTCCCGTTCTGACTCTACTTCTTTGAGCTTGCTATCTAGCAACGGGCAATTTGAAAAACAAGAAAACTAGTACTATTCGAGCATTATTGTAAATTATATAGTAGCAATAATGTAAAAAAATATTCTAAAACTATTGAAAAAAAAGTATAATATTGTATAATTATGTTATATTTTAAAAAATAAAAGGAGGAAAAATTTATGTTTTGTAAACAATGTGGAAAGCCAATAGAAGATGGTGAAGAACTTTGTGAAGAATGCAAAGCATCTGCAAATGCTAATACTACTAATGCAACACCTACACAAAATGCAAATGTTAATACAAATCCTAATCAAAAATCAAAAATTGCAGCTGGTTTATTAGGTATTTTCCTAGGTTCATTAGGTATTCATAACTTCTATTTAGGATATACTGGAAAAGCTATTGCACAATTACTAATTTCTATTTTAAGTTGTGGAATGTTAGCTGTTGTTTCTAGTGTTTGGGGATTAATTGAAGGCATTTTAATTTTAACTGGAAGTATTAATACAGATGCTAATGGAAATCCATTAAAGGACTAACATAAATGAGTAGAATAAAAAACGGTATTATTTTATTAATATTAATTAGTTTTTTATCCTTTGTAGCAATAGTGCCAGTAACTTGTATTATTAAAACAGTTACTGGCATTTATTGTCCTGCTTGTGGAATGACTAGATCTTTTGAAGCTATTTTACATTTTCACTTTATAGATGCTATTTGGTATAACATACTTGGAATTCCACTATTTGTTTTTATAATTTTTTCCTTAATTATGGTAGGCAAAGATTTTTTGCAAAATAAGTTTTCATATATTTCTAATGTATTAAGCTTTTTTAGTAGGCACTATATTTTTATTATTTTGCTATTAATTGTTAGTTTAGTTTTTAATAATTTAAAATGGTAAATTTATAAGCTAATTAGGCTTTTTTTGAATAATAAATATGATGGTTCCTATTTTATAACACCTTCTTTAGATAATAATAAAGCTTAAATAGTACTAGTTTTCTTGTTTTTCAAATTGCCCGTTGCTAGACATCAAGTTCAAAGAAGAAGGTCAGAACGGAACCTCTCAAAACTGTGAAAAATAGTACTATTTAAGCTTGTTAACTATAAAATCATTAATTAGTAGTCATTTACAGTTTATTTAAACCATAAAAGTGCTAAATATATAACGCATACAAAGCCTGAAATAATAGTAGCACCTACTTCTAAAGCTTCTGATTGTTTAGTTTTTGACTCTTTTTCTTCTGGTTTTTTATCTTTATTGTTAGTTTTTTGGTAACCAGTTACTATTGCATAAATAATTCCAACTATTGCAACTATAAATGCTGGTAATCTTGTTGCTTCAAAAAATAGCATAATTGATGATGCAATACTAATTATAAAAGCTAATAATCCCATAATAATTTTTCCCCCCTCTTTTGTATATTTTTATTGCTAAAAAATATATAATTATTGTACATTTTTTTGCAATGTTTTTTCATTTTACAAACATAAAAGTGTTAAATATGCAAGGCATACTGCTCCTGAATTTATAACAGAGCCTACTTCTAAAGCTTGTGATTGTTGTTTTTCTTTTTGTTTGCTTTTTTGATATGTAGCTACTATTGCAAATATTATTCCAAATATTGCTACAATAAATGCTGGTAATCTTGTTACTTTAAAAAAGCTCAAAATTCCAGCTATAACACTAATTATAAAAGCTAATAATTCCATATTCATTTCTCCTTCTTTTGTATTTTTTTATTACAAACAAAATTATATCATTATTCTACTTTTTTTTGCAATATTTTTTTAAATATTTCTTAATTTTATAGTTTCTGCTTTGTGAATGTTGTATATGTAAACAGTTTATGTTTATAGTTATGCTAAATCTTCCTAAACTTAAAGACATGCCTTTATCATTTTTGGCATGTCTTGCGAGAGTTTTCTCGTCCTAAAGTTTAAGTAGGACTACTATACTTCTTTAGTTACAATTAATCTACTATTAATATCATTTTACTTCAAAATCTCCTTCTGCATTATTTTCTATTTTTACAAATTTGTAATTAAATTGTAACAATGCAAGTTATAATGTTACATTTATTATTTTTATTACCTATGTAAAAAACGTTAAAAATTCAAAAAAGATTACGCAATTAAATTTATTTAATAAAAATTGTATAAAATGTATTGTATATGTTAATAATTTATATTATAATAAGTTTGGTTTTAAAAATAATATTAAAAATTCTCCGTTAGCTCAGTCGGTAGAGCGCTCGGCTGTTAACCGATAGGTCGTTGGTTCAAGTCCAACACGGAGAGCCAAAACAGCTAAAAAGAGTTATAGAAATTTCTAAAAAAATTAAACTAAAATAAGGCGTTTTTATTGACAAATGCCTTATTTTAGTTTAATATATGGTTTGGGGGCGAAAAATATGGTATATACACATAAAGAATTAAAAGAAAAAAGAATAAGTAACTATAATATAAATAAAAAAGTTAAAAATAAAGAACTATATAGAATTGAAAATGGCTTATATTCGGATACTGAAAAATACAATCAATTAGAATATATTGTAAAAAAATATCCAAATAGTATTTTTGCATCAGAAAGTGCTTTTTTCTATTTAGGATTAACTGATTATATACCAAGTAAATATTTTTTAGCAACAAAACATAATGCAAAGAAAATAGAAAATGATAAAATAGAACAAATATTTATAGCAAACCATTTTTTTGAAATTGGAAAAAGTCAAATAATTTATAATAACGTTCAAATAAATATTTATGATAAGGAGAGAATGTTAATTGAACTAATAAGAAATAAGAATGCAATGTCATTTGATTATTACAAAGAAATAATTAATAATTATAGAGAGATTGTAGATGAAATAGATATGAGTTTACTTGCTGATTATTTAGAATGTTTTGCTAACAGAAAAAACATTTTTGAAATTATACTTAAGGAGGTTTTTTAGTGATAAATTTATTAGAAAGCATAGACTTTTATTTAGAAAAAGGATATGAAGATGCTTATGCAACATCAAAAGTTGCACAAGATATAATATTAAGCAAAATTGCAAAATCTAATTATAGAAAAAATATTACAATTAAAGGTGGAGTAGTTATGTTTAATATAACTAATGACAAAAGACGAGCGACTGTTGACATTGATATAGATTTAATCAGATATTCTTTAGAAGATAAGAGTATATTGTTATTGTTCGAAAAATTAAATCAAATAGATGACGGAATAAAGCTAATAGTTAATAAAAAAATAAAACCTTTAAAGCATCAAGATTATCATGGTAAAAGGGTCAATATTGTTTTAAAAGATTCATTTGAAAATCAAATAGAAACTAAGATTGATATTGGAGTACACAATAATTTAGATATAGAGCAGGAAGAATATATGTTTAACTTTGAAGCATTTAATAATAAGATGACATTGTTAATAAATACTAAGGAACAAATTTTTGTTGAGAAGTTATTATCTATGTTAAAACATGGTATTAGAACAACAAGATATAAAGACATATATGACTTTTATTATCTTATAACAGAGGGAAATATGAACAAGGAATGGCTAATTAAATTGATTAATATATATTGTATCAATAGTGATTTAAGAATTAGTACTACATCTGAAATAGCATATGAATTAATGAAAATATTTAAAAATGCTAATTTTTTGGAAAATGCTCAAAATAGTAGATATAACTGGATTGGAGAGAAAACAGATATTGTTTTAGATACAATATTAGATTTCATAAAACAATTAGAGCCTTTAATAGTATAATTAAAAATATAAAATATGTATGACCATTTTCTTGGCGTCAGGAAAATGGCTCAAATTGGCTCAGGAGCTTATAGAGAGCAAATTGATTATAAATTAACTCGTTATGCTTGCTATTTAATAGCACAAAACGGAGAAGTGAGTAGTCCTTTTTAAGCCTACTCACTTAAATATTATCTTCCTCACTGTTACTCGGTTTCCAATATCTTTTTCATTTCCTCTTGTCTTTTTACTTTTTTAGTTGTAGTTTTTATTAATTCTTCAGATGTTAATATCATTTTTTGAATATGTTTATATTTTGGAAAAGTTGTATTAAGCTGTTTAACTTCATTCCAAATTATTTGATATAATTCATTTTCCCTTATGTTTGGCTGTTTTTCTTTTACTTCTTCTTTGTTATATACTATTTTAACAGCTATTTTAATATCTGATTTATCTCTTTTATCCGGTATTCCAAATACCATACATTCTTCTACAAATTCTAGCCTATTTACTAAAGTTTCTAGCTCTTCTGGAAATACTTTTTTACCATTTTTTAAAACTATCATATTTTTGTTTCTTCCAGTAATATGTAAAATGCCTTTTTTATCGAAATAGCCTAAGTCTCCTGTATAAAACCATCCATCTTTTAAAACTTCTGCTGTTAATTCTGGCATTTCATAGTATCCAAGCATTACGTTAGGTCCTTTTACTTTTATTTCTCCTATTCCTTTTTCATCTGGAGAATCAATTTCTATTTCGTCATTAATCATAGGAACACCAACAGAACCACTTGCCATAGCTTTTTCATTTTCTGCTGCAATAACAGGTGCTGTTTCACTTAAGCCATAGCCTTGTACTGTTTTTATTCCCATATCATTAAATCCTTTTGCAATTTTTGCATCAGCAGGTGCTCCACCTGAAATAACAAAACGTAATTCTCCGCCTAAGGCATCTATTACTTGTTTAAATATTTTTCTTCTAATATCTATATGTAGCTTTAAAAGTGCATTGCTAATTACAGTAGCTACTTTAATTAGTTTTGTTTTTCCTTGTTTTTCAATTTCTTTCATAATAGTTTTATAAATAGCCTCTATTAAAACTGGAACACCAACAAATAGTGTTACTTTGTATTCATTTAAGTTTTGCTGAATGTATCGCAAGCCATCTGGAAAAACATTTTTTACTCCACATGCAAGCATCATAACTATACAAGTAGATCCAAATATATGGTGAAATGGTAAAAATGCAATATTTGTATCTGTTCTTCTTATATCTTCTACACATTGCATTGCATAAATATTTGATGCAATATTTTTTTGAGATAGCATAACAGCTTTTGAGTTTGCTGTGGTTCCTGATGTAAATAGTAAAATATTCATAGCATTTTCATCTATTTTTGCATCTATATAGTCTTTTTGGCCATTTTTAATAGCTTCTTGCCCATTTTGCATTAATTCTTTTATAGATTTAAAGCCTTCTATTTCACTCATACATATATATTCTGTTAAATTTGTTCTTCCGTTTTTCTTAATTTCTGTAATTTTATCTGTTAATTTTTCGTCAAAAACAATGCAGTCTGCTTTGCTTCTTATTATAGAGCTTTCAAGTTCATCATATTGTAAGTCTTTATCTAATGGAACTGATACTATACCACCAAGTAAATTTGCTAAATGAGTAAGTACCCATTCATACCTATTTTTTCCTATAATTGCAATTCTTTTACCTTTTAATCCCATATTATAAAAACAGGTTCCTAATTTGTTTATGTCTTCTAATAATTGTGTATATGTTATATTTTCATAAGATACCTCGTTTTGATTTTTATGTTTTATTACAAAAGCAATTTGCTCATTATATTTTTTAGCTGAGCTATAAATAATTTCCTTAACGTTGTTATATTCTGTGGCTTCATAGATTTTAATTTTCTCCATAATAAAAAGACTTCTCCTTTAATTTATTTTTTCATGTTTAGTATATCATAAAAAATTCAAAATGTCTTTATACTGACTTATTAGTCATAAAATTTTTTATTTAATTTTTAAATTGCTTGCATAGTACTATTTTTCGCAGTTTTGAGAGGTCCCGTTCTGACTTTTCTTCATTGAAACCGCTTCTGCAACGGGCATTTGAAAAACAAGAAAACTAGTACTATGCAAGCTTTAATGCAATTATTTAAAAAAATTCTCTGCTTTTTTATTTTTTGTGATATAATTTAGCAGAAAGGATGATTTAAAAATGGCTATTATTGAAAAAGAATATACCATAGGTTTAACTCAGGTAGGTAATTCAAATTTATTAACTAATCATGGAATTTTAGAATTGCTAGAAAGCATTGCTTGTTATCATTCTGATAATGTAAATTTCGGTATTAATGAAATAAATGACATTGGCTTTACATGGATGCTTTTGCATTGGAAGGTTAAGGTTTTTAAAAGAGTACGTTATGGAGAAACTGTTACTGTAAAAACTTGGGCTGGATATGCTAATAAATTTTACACACTTCGTGATTTTGAAATTTTTGATAAAAATGGTGAACTTATTTGCATTGCAAGCTCTAAATGGGCTTTAATTGATATAAATAATAGAAGTATAGCTAAAATTACTGAAGATATTATTGGTAGGTATGAAGCTGAAAGTAAAAGTGTTTTTGGAGAAAATGATATTCCAAAAATTAAACAGCCTGAAATTTCTACCATTCCTTGTTTTGAATTTAAGGTTCTAAGAAGGGATATTGATGTTAATGAACATATGCATAATATTTATTATTTAGATTATGCATTAGAAGCTTTGCCTGAAGATATATACAATTCTCGGTGAAGTTAATGAATTTGAAATAATGTATAAATCTGGTGCAAAGCTTGGTAATGCAGTTAATTGTTATTATGCAAATGATGCGGAAAATGATTATGTTGTTATGAAAAGTAATGATAATAGTCAGTTACATGCTATTATGAAGCTTAAAAAAAATGTGTTTTAAAAGCTTAATTAGCTTAAATAGTACTAGTTTTCTTGTTTTTCAAATTGCCCGTTGCAGTAGTAAGTTCAAAGAAGTAAACTCAGAACGGGACCTTTCAAAACTGCGAAAAATAGTACTATTTAAGCTATTAGTTATAAAACTATTAACTTATAATTGTAATTTTCTCATTTTCTTAAAAATTCTAATTACCACAATGCCCAAAACTAACATAGCAAGAAGTATTCCACATATAAGCCATAAACTATTTTGGCTTTGTAGCTGGATATTTTTTTGCCTTACATCTACTATTTGCGTGCTGTTATCTATTGTACTTACTTTTTCAATGTTTGCATTATTATTTTGCTGAGCTTGCTTTTCTTCCTGCTCTTTTTGTTCTTTCTCATTTCTTCTATGAACAGTAATTTTATACTTTTTAAATGTAACCCCATTTTCTGCATATACAGTTACTGTTATATTATTATCTCCAATTTTTAAATTATTTGCTCCTGCTATTTCTACTTTTGCATTTTCATTTTGCGGAATTGCTAAAATGTTTAAATTTTGCACATTGTTATCTACTACAGCTGTGTAATCTGTAATATTTTCAATAAAGTCATGCTCTAATGTAGCATTTTCAATAGCTAATGTTTCTAGTTTCGCATTTGCAGTTTCTTCATTTGCTGTTTTTGTTACATAAATTTTATATTCTGTTTGCTTTTTACTGTTTTCTGAATTTACTTTTATTATAATAGTATTTAAACCACTTTTTAAATTTTGGTTTCCTGTTATATTTATTGTAGAATTCGAGTTTTCTGGAATTGTTGTAATTTCTAAGTTTTGTACACTTTCATTTACTGTAATATAGTATTCTTTAATGTCTGCTTTAAAGTCGGGTATTATTCCTGGTTTATCTAAACGAAGAACTGCTAAGTTTGCATTGTTTGGATCACTATTTTGAATTATATTTTCACTATTATTCGTATTTTCTATATTATCACTTTGATTTGTATTTACAGCATTTTCTTCACTTGTGTTAATAGTTTCTCCTATTTTTACTTCTGCTACTTCTATTTTTGGTTGCAATAATTTTTCTTGTTCGTTATAGAAATTTCCTTCAAGTGAAAAGTTATTTACCCCATCTTCTTTTGCTTTGAAATTGAATTTAGCTAACTCTTTGTTTTCGTTTATAGTTTTTTCTCCTTTTTCATCAAACCACGTATAAAGCAAATTATTTTCTTTTTCATTTATATTTTCCGCTTCTGAAATAAGCTCAAGTTTATTAGAATCAAAATGAAGATTAATATCATAAGCTGCCACATTTAAGTTTTTAGCATTTATTGTAACAGTAAATTCTTCGTCTTTTTTTACAGTTTCTTTGCTTGGTTTTAATTCAATTACTGAGTTTTTAGTTTTACTTGATTGATTAGCTAATGTAGCACTTTGCCCACGTTCACTTGCTTCCTCATTTGGCATTTGTAAATCAGTTTTTGCCTGAATTTGTATATTAGCTACACTAGAAGTTTGCTCAATTTGCTTTAAGTTTAAAATATGCCTTTGTATTTTTAGCAAATCTACTGATGATGGTGATTTTCCGTTTTTTGCAATATTTCCAGCCTTTAAAAACATACCTTCTAGCGGTTTTAGTTCTAATATGTGTCTTTGCAATACTAATAAATCTATACTATTTATTTTTCCATCTCCATTTACATCTCCATATATAATTACTCTATATTCTATAATTAAATTATCTTCATCATACACTCTAATTTTGCTTTCTGTTCCTACAAATTTTTCTTCTGCTAATATTTCATTAGATTTATTTAATACTTCTAACCTATAATCAGTTTTAATTTTTTCTAGTAATTCTTTTACTGTTGTTTTTTCTTCTATTCCGGTAATTTGATTTGCAGTAACTTGTAATGGGCTTTCAAATGTAATTGCACCTTCTTCTAATTTTGGTATTACAGTAAGCATTATTTCACTTTCAAAGTTTCCTTCTTCTGTTACTGCTTTTATGGTGGTATTTCCATTAGATATAGCTTGTAGCTTTCCGTTTTGATCAATAGTTGCTATATTTTCCTCAGAAGAATAATAATTTACCTTTTTATTATTTGCATCTTCTGGAAGTATTATTGGAACTACATTATAGCTTTGCCCAACTTCTAAGCATAAGTCCTGCTCTTTTAATTTTATTCCTGTTACTTTGCTGTATACTGTTACATCTATACTTGCAGTTACGCCATTTTTTGCTTTTGCTGTAATTGTAGCTTTTCCAGAACTTACCCCAAAAAGCTTTCCTGTGCTATCTACTGTAACTACTCCAGAATTGTTAGAAGTATATTCTAAAGTTTTGTTAGTTGCATTAGATGGCGTTATTTCAACTTTTAAATTAGCATTTTCTCCTTTTTGCAAAGTTGTATTTTCTAAAGATAATTTTATTTGCTCAATAGGTATATCTTTTACTTCTTTTATATAATTTTGAAAAACATAGCCAACAATACCATTTTCTAAGCGAACTCTATCCCATAACTCTCCTG
This sequence comes from uncultured Clostridia bacterium, assembly GCA_947589835.1. Classification (GTDB taxonomy): domain Bacteria; phylum Bacillota; class Clostridia; order TANB77; family CAG-508; genus CAG-273. Next base: position 6,025 of record CANQCT010000013.1, on the reverse strand, counting down.
TTTGCCTACCTTTTGCTATTCTTGTCATTACTTCTTTTGGACTAACACTTGTTATTACATCATAAGAAGTACCTGGACCTGTTCTAATATTTAAACTTCCAGATACATTTGAATATACTTTTTTATTATCACTTATATAGTCTTTTGAATTAATGGCAGGACTAATACATGGAAGTTCTGGTAAATTTTCATAAATTGGCACAATAAAAGAATTAGAAGAATTTAGCATTTGACTATTTGAATAGCCATTATATATAAGCTTAGATTCGCTGTATGGTGCAAGTACATTTGTCATATATTGATGCCAAAAAAGGTTATCATCTCCGCTATTATCTACAATATGAAATTTTTGCAAATAAATAGTATTTTGCCCTAAATTTATATAACTAGATCCTATAAAAATTGCTCCACCAGTAATTGCTTTTTCTTTTGTGTTCCATGGTATTAAATATTTTGATTTTGTGCTACTACTTGCGCCTTTTCCATCTTTGGCAAATTGAAGTCCATTTTTTATAGCTCCTAATGGTTCAGATGAGCTTGTTGCTCCAATATTATAAAAGTTATATAAGCCCTTGTATCCTTCTACCGTTCCGCTAATTGAACTATGAGATAAAAATGGCCCTACCTCTTGTTTTATACGAGATGCTAAGTGAAATCCACTTACATCAGATGTTTTAGCAGCTGTTAAAATTAAATCTGAATATTTTTTATTAGTTACTACATTACTGCCTGTTGATGTTTTGTATTCTACAATTTTGTTATAAAATTCTGTACCATAAAGTATTTTTTCAATATTGCTTACATTATTAGTGTTTGAATTGTATGATAGTTCTTCAAATTGAAATACCCTAACAGAATTTAAAAAATTTCTTGGATCCATTGCATATTCAACTGCTTGCTTTGAACTATCTACCCATCCTGCATCTATTTCTACATTATATTCACCTTTTTTTGTATTTTTCCAACTATCAGAATATGATTTTGGCACTAAATTTTTTCCATAGACGTTTTCCTTACCTATTACATAATTCCAATCTAAATTAGTATATAATGCTTTAAATTCCCAATTTGGGTGCTGGCTTTTTAGCTCTTGTATATATGGTTTATAACTTTCAGGAAATGTAGTAGATATTCGTTTTTGCTGGTCTGCTACATTATTTTGCAGTAAAGAAAATATAATGAAAAAAGTTATTATTAAACCTAGTATTACTAGCAAAATTATTCTCACTATTTTTTTCATTTTGTTCCTCTCTATCTATAAACTAAATAATTTAAAAAAGAATTAGTATATTGCAAGGCAGACAAGTTTGAAATCGATGAGGTGTACTTATGGTACATTGATTCGATTTCAAACGCAGTCTAACGAAGCAAGATGCTGATTATTTTTTAAATTTCTTCTCTTGCCTTCACAATAATTCTTCTACTTGTATAATCACTACACGTAATTAATGTAATTTCTTTTTTACCATTTGTTTCCTGTGACAAAACCTCAGTTTGTTCAGGCTTTACTTTGTATATATCATATATTTTGTAAGTAACAGCTCCGTGCTTTTTATCTGTTAAAGTGAATTTATCTCCCTTTTTTAGTTCTGTTAGCCTTCCAAACATATTCTTTCTAAGAAAATTGTGACCTGCTATACAATAATTTCCTACTTCATTTGCATTTGGCCCATAATATCTTGTTAAGCCAACATCTAATGCGGCTTTACTATGATTTTGAAAAACATAAGTGTCAAGGTTTATTTTAGATATTGTTAGTCTAGCTGATACTGTATAGCCTTTGTATGTTGTAGGTATTTCATTTGGAAGCTTTTCTTCAGTGTTGCTTGTAGGTTTTGGTGTACTAGTTGAAGGCTTTGGTGTTGGTGTGGCTTGTGTTTGAGTATTCTGTGTGTTTTCTTCTACATTATTATTTTCCGCTTCGTTTGCAATTTCATTTGTTTCTGCTTCATTTGTAATAGAATTTTCTGGGAGTTGTATAAGATCTCCTTCTTCATAATCTCTTATTCTACTTTCTCTATATATTCCATAAGCTATATAAATACTAGCAACAATTATAAATATCCATAATATTATTCTAATTATCTTTCCAATTTTTTCTTTCATAATGTACCTCACTTGTATAATAACTTTTATGATTTTAAGTTTTATGTAAAATTGAGCAGGAACTAAGTATTTTTATATACTTAGTATCCGCTCTTTATTTAAGAATATTTATAGTTTGTTAGAATTTTAGGTTTTGAAAAATTTTTTAGCTAGATTTTTTAGTATAGTATAAATATGCAGTTGCTGAAATAATTGCAACAATTGTTATAGCAGTAAACTCTGTTCCACCTGCTTTTGGTAAAGTAGATGGCTTATTTTCTTTATTAGCTTCTGTTTGCTGACCTTTATTTTTTTCAGTTTCTGAAGTAGTTTGCTCACCTACTTTTATATTAAAGTTCTTTTCTACAATAGTTTTATCTTCATTATCTCTATCTATTAATTTCACGTGTATTGTATAATCTCCAATTTCACTAAATTCTCCTCTTAATGCTAAAACTTGTTTTACATCTTTTCCGCCAAGTTTGTATCCACCTTCTTCACCCCATCCGCTGTGAATTAAATCTACTTGTGCATCTTCATCGTCCATTGCCATTAGTTTTACAGTTGCATTTTTTGATGGTGTTTTAGTTACAGTAGCAGTTAGTCTAACATGATCATAATTTTTACCCAAAGCAGATTCTGTAATTAAATTCATATTCTTTTCTAAATTTGGTAAAATTATTCCTGTATATTCTAATTTTAAGTTGTAGTTTACATAGTTTGGTTGCACTAAAACATCCTTTTTAAATGCTTCAGTAATATCTTCATATTCTTCGCTATTATCTGGGTTTGATAGTCCTGTTAATGTTACAGAAAAGTCTGTAGGTGTATCTGCATAAATTGTAGTTTTTGCTTTAAATGTAATAGTTGCACTAGTTCTTGGGCTTTCTTTTCCTTGTGAATAGTAATAAGTAAGAATTACTTTTCCATCTTGATTGCTAGCTTCTCCGCCATCTGAACGTACATAATCAAATACATTTTGGTCATATTGTGCAGTTATTGTATATGCACCTAATGCTTTGCCAAAACTAGTAGTTAAAGTTACTTCCTGCCCTGGAGCAATTTTAGTTTTATTAACATTTACTTCAACTGTTTCTAGTTTTAATTCTTGTGCAAAAACTGTTGTAGTAGATTGAACTAATAATATTATTGTAAGAAATAATATTCCTATTAAAGAATAAAGTTTTTTCATTTTTAACACCTTTCTCCATTAAATTTTTATATATTTATTTAAGCTAAAATGTTTTAATATATAGTTTTTAATGTTTTTTCGTTAGCTTCAAAAACAGTTTAATGGAACTATTTTTTCGTTATTATTATGTGTTAGTTTTTTATTTTTATTTTTCCAATTTTTAAATTTAATTTTTTTGAATTTTTTGCCTATTTTTGAATTTATTTGTCTATTTTTGAATTTAATTGATTTTTAATAAACACAAAAAAAGCGGGAAAAACTAGTAATTATACATTTGCTAGTATTTCCCTAATTTTTTATATTTTTACTTAATTATTATTTTCGAAGCCACAGTCATTATCTTTATGATCATTATTGTTGCAATTCATATTATTCATATAAAATCTTTTTTCTGCTAATTTATCTTGTACTCCACGAAGTGCTTCTCCGAATCTTTGGAAGTGAACAATTTCTCTTTGTCTTAAGAAACGAAGTGGATCTAATACATCTGGATCATCAGCGCATAAATCTATTAACTTTTCGTAAGTTGCTCTAGCTTTTTGCTCAGCTGCTAAATCTTCTTGTAAGTTAGCTATTGGATCACCTTTGCATGCAATATATGCTGCTGTAAATGGTGTTCCTGCTGCTGATTGTGGGTATACATCTACACCATGGTCTGTATAATAATCTCCTAAGCCTGCTGCTTTTATTTCTTCTGCTGATAAGCCTTCTGTTAATTGGTGTACTATGGTTCCAACCATTTCTAAGTGGGCTAACTCTTCTGTACCAATATCATTTAAAACAGCTTTAGATTTTTGATCTGGCATTCCAAATCTTTGACTTAAATATCTAAGTGATGCAGCAAGTTCTCCATCTGGTCCACCATATTGTGAAATGATGAATTTTGCAAGCTTTGCATTAGGGCATTTAATATTAATTGGGTATTGTAATACTTTGTTATATGTCCACATATTAACACATTCCTCCTTCCCATGGCCATGGTTCTTCTAGCCATCTCCATTTATTGCATGGGCAGTTAATTGTAAGTGGCCCATAAACTTTTTGATAACTATCTGTTAGCTCTCTATACTGATTAGCATATTCTTTGTGTAAACAAATAGCTTTTCTATCATCTGGATGAGTATCTAAATATTCAGCAAGCTCTACTATTGCAAAGTCTAAACTTCTAATTTTATTTAGCATTTCTTGTCTTGTTTCCATATTGTCATTATTTGACATACAGCCACATCCTGTGTTATTGTTATTTTCTTCGTTTGCTGTATTATATCCAAATGCCGCATTAATTCCTTGAGGAGTATAATTGCAATTACAATTTGTAATTGTATCACTACATCCACCAAACATATCACTATTGTTCATCATCTGTTACATCCCTCCCCAATTTCATTTGAATTTTTTAAATATTCAATTTCTGCCATTCCTTGACCTGGTACATAAGGGCTTACTAGTTCTGGAAAAATAGTTCCCATTTTTAAACCACATTTTGGTGTGAAGGTTTTGTTCATTTCTTGAACAGGAACATAACTTTGTGCTAACATAGGGTTTGATGGAAATGCACTTACTTCGTCATCAAAACCACAACTGCAGTTTGTTTGCATATTTTGCATACAACCACATCCACAACCAGAATTATTTGAATCTTCATATTCAGCACAAGTGCCTACATTTTTGCATAAGCTTTCTATTACTTCTGGGTTATAGTTATTTTGGCAGCAACATCTTCTATAACGATTAAACATGTTTTTTTCTTCCTCCTTATTTTTTTGTTTATACTACATAATATGACAAAATAGGAGAATTTGTGCTTAATGTTTTTTATTTTAGAAATATAAGAAAATAAAAAAATAACAGGTAAATTTCCTGCTATTTTTTTAAATTTTCATATTATGCTTATTCATTTTTTCTTTTAAGCATCTTTATAATCTTAATTTTTTTTATAATAATTATTTATATACTCTTCAACCAATTTAATCAATTCTTCAGCTGTTTTTATTTGCTGCTCTGTTTTTTCAAAGGATGGTTCATAATTATCGTCATAATCACTATCTTCTCGTATTCTTTGAGCTTGAGCTATATCTATCTATATCTTGCAAAACTTTCTATGGTTTCTTTATCCATTCACTAGAACAACTCCTTCTTTTTGAACATTTTTATAAAATGGTATAAATTTAACTCTAGAATTGTATTTTTCTATATTCTTTATTACTGGAGATAAAATAATACCTGTATCTAACTCAATATCATAAGCTATATCTGATACTTTGTCTCTATAATCTTCAATTTCTTTAAAAGATAAATCTGTTAAAATCATTATATCTACATCTGACTGTTTATTGTAATCTCCGTCTTGCATAAGAACCATATAATATAACTTTTTTTAATCTTTCTCCTAAAAGTTCCTGAATTGCTTTAACAAACTTTTGAATTTCATTATCTACATTTTTAGGCATTTTTATCGCTCCTTTTTTAGTTTACATTTTTATTATACTGGTTTTATATTTCTTTTTCAATATAATTTTAAAATATTTTTAAATTTGACATAAAATTGTAAAATGCTATAATATACTTATATTTAATAAAGTTATTACAAAATAGTTTCTAGAATCTTGTTAGTAAGGGGAACCGTCATCGTTTTTATTTCAATCGAGTAGAGAATAAATAATTATTTTACTTATTCCCTCTCACACCACCGTACGTGCCGTTCGGCATACGGCGGTTCAATTTATATTTCAACATGTACTTTTGCAT
>CANQCT010000012.1 GCA_947589835.1 uncultured Clostridia bacterium | reverse complement strand
TTTTTTCATGTAAGTAGTGACAAGAACAAACTAAGAACAAAATCAAGTAATATTATATTTATTTAATAATGCAAAAATTTAATAAAAAAGGAAAAATTAATTGACTTTTGCAAACAATTGTTTTATAATGATATCTGAATAATAAAAAAATAAAATATTAAAAATGGAGATGATATTTTATGAAAGAAATAAATATAAACAATAAAACTTTTGAAGATATTAAACATACTGATGAAAATGGTGTTGAATTTTGGTATGCAAGAGAACTACAACGAGTATTGGATTACAAAGAATGGAGAAAATTTTATGGCGTAATTAAAAAAGCAAAAATAGCTTGTCAAAATAGTGGTATAAGTGCATTTGAACATTTTGTCGGCGCCGACAAAACGATAAAAATGCCAAAAGGTGCAGAAAAAACAATTCTAGATTATAAATTAACACGTTATGCTTGTTACTTAATAGCACAAAATGGAGATAGTAGAAAAAAAGTAATTGCTCTTGCTCAAACATATTTTGCTGTTCAAACTAGAAAGCAAGAAATTACAGAAAAAGAATACAGTATGTTAACAGAAGATGAAAAAAGATTTTATCAAAGAGATTTAACAAGAAAAGGAAACTATTCACTTAATCAAACTGCAAAAAAGGCAGGAGTCAAAAATTTTGATAAATTTCATAATGCAGGATATAAAGGCTTATATAATGGTGAAACAGCTGATGATATTGCTAAAAGAAAAAAATTAAGATACAGAGAAGATATTTTAGATAATATGGGAAGTGAAGAACTTGCGGCTAATTTATTTCGTATTACGCAGACAGAATCAAAATTAAAAAAAGATAATATACAAACTGAAAAAGATGCCGATATGGCCCATTATAATATTGGTAAGAATATTAGAGAAGTTATAAAAAAGAATGGTGGAACAATGCCAGAAGATTTACCTACACCTAAAAAAAGTTTAAAACAACTTGCAAAAGAAAATAATAAAAGTTTAGAAGCATTAAATAAATAAAAGACAATTCATTTTTTAACCTTTTACATTTTATAAAAAACGTGATATAATACATTTTATATAAATTTTTTAATCCTGTTTTTGCAGGTTGATATATAGACACTTATTATAAAATAATTATTTCAAGGAGGTATTTCTATGCTTGGGGGTATCGTGGTGGTAATAATGTTAACTGGAGGAATAGTACTTTGTGCATCAATCGTACCTATAATTACTGTGTTAGTAGAAAAGATTAAACATAATCGAACTAAAATAGTTTATAAATTTTCAAAGGAGCTATTTGATGCTGAATATTCTAAATGTCCTAATGAAGAAGATCAATTTATAGGAAGATTTGATATGGATTTTTTAGAATTTAGAAACCATTATGATTAAATACCAGGTAAGACAATAAGCTATATCTGTTGAGAATTAACGGATATAGTTTATTGTTTTATTAAACTTTTTTTAGTGATTGTTATTAATAATAAGGTATAATATACTTTATTACATTTATTCATATTTGTTTATTAATTGTTGAAGAATAAAAAAGCTGTAGATAACTACGACGTCCGCTCCAACAAGTAAAATCGTCACACTTTGGCGAAATGGTTAATTGACTGTAAAAGGTCAATTTTTTTATAGCCTTTTATTTTAAAAAATATTTTGTAAATAACTTTCTTAATAACTTCAAAAAAAATTTTTAAATTATAACATACTGTAATTTGAACACATAATTATTTGTAAAATACATATAATAGTAAGTGTAAAATTAATGTAGGTAATTTTTATATTTTGCCTACATTAATTTTACACTTACAAATTACTACAATAAAACTCTTGAAACAAATTTTGCTATTTTGTTTGCAATATATAGACTTTATTGTTATAATTTGCATATCAAGAATAATTAGGAGGAAAAAAATATGAAGATATTAATTATTTGTAGCAAGGTATTTTATAAAGATATTGCACCAATAAAGGAAAAATTAGAAAAAATGGGACATGTAGTGGAGTTACCCAATTCATATAATGAACCAGATGCAGAAAAGAAAAGTTGGAATTTAGGAGAAAAAGAACATGCCAAATTTAAAGCTAGAATGTTTAGAATGAGTGAAGAAAGAATTGCAACAATGGATGCAGTATTAACCTTAAATTTTGATAAGAATGGGAAGAAAAATTATATAGGCGGAGCAACATTTATAGAAATATATGAGGCATTTATGAAAAATAAAAAAATATATCTTTATAATGATATTCCAGAAGGAATGCTATATGATGAAATATCAGGATTTTTGCCAATAATTATAAATGGAGATTTAAGTTTGGTTAAATAATGGTCCTGTACTGCGGATGGAAGTACATATATCTTTATTTTTTAGCTTTATATGATAAAAGATGTTTCTACTATTGCAAATTATTAAAATTATGATATACTTTAGTAAATTGATTGTGTTTGCATCAATATTGTCCAAGAGAGAAAAAGGGAGAAAAGCAAAATGAAAATGGGAATTGTAGGCCTACCAAATGTAGGAAAAAGTACATTATTTAATGCAATAACTAAAGCTGGAGCAGAATGCCAAAATTATCCTTTTTGTACAATAGAGCCTAATGTAGGAGTAGTTGCTGTACCAGATGAAAGATTAGAAAAACTAGCAGATATTTATAAAACTCAAAAAATTACACCTGCTATAATTGAATTTGTTGATATTGCAGGCTTAGTAAAAGGTGCTAGCCATGGGGAAGGACTTGGAAACAAGTTTCTATCTCATATTAGAGAAGTAGATAGTATTATAGAAGTAGTAAGGTGCTTTAATGATCCTAATATTGTTCACGTAGATGGAAGCATTGATCCTATTAGAGATATAGAAACAATAAACTTAGAACTTATTTTTGCAGATATGGAAACAGTTGAAAAACGCTTAGATAATGCAAAAAAGAAATTAAAAGCAGATAAAAAATATCAAGAGGAAATAGATGTATTAGAAAAAGTAAAACAAGCACTAGAACAAGGAAAACTAGCAAAATCAGTTACACTTAATGAAGAACAAAAAGAAATTTTAAAAGATTCTTTTTTACTAACAATGAAGCCAATACTATATGTTGCTAATATTTCAGAAAAAGAATTAAATGTAGCAGAGCAAAACGAAAATGTACAAAAAGTAAAAGAATATGTAAAACAGGAAAATGCAGAAGTAATTCCACTTTGCGTAAAAATAGAAGAAGAACTAGCAAGCTTAGAAAAAAATGAACAAAAAGAAATGCTAGAAGCACTTGGATTAGAAGAATCTGGACTAGATAAAGTTATAAAAGCAAGTTATGATTTACTTGGATTAATGTCATTTTTAACTGCTGGAGAACCAGAAGTAAGAGCATGGACAATAAAAAAAGGAACAAAAGCACCAGAAGCTGCTGGAAAAATTCATACAGACATTCAAAGAGGATTTATACGTGCGGAAATAGTTTCTTACAGCGATTTAATAAAAGAAGGTTCAATAAATGCAGTAAAAGAAAAGGGCTTAATGAGGCTAGAAGGAAAAGATTACATTATGCAAGATGGGGATGTGGTTTTATTTAGATTTAATGTTTAATGTTTAATGTTTATTTTTTAATTTAAAAATAGTTATAATTACATTAAAGCTTAGAAATAGTACTATTTTTCGCAGTTTTGAGAGGTCCCGTTCTGACATTTCTTCTTTGAGCCTACTACTGCAACGGGCAATTTGAAAAACAAGAAAACTAGTACTATTTCTAAGCAGGTTAACTATATATTAACAAAAAATATAATAAAAATAACAAAAAATAACAAAAAAACTTGACTATTTAAAAATAAAAGTATAAAATACTTATGAATTAAAAAAATATGTATAAACTTTTATATTTTTACGAATACTAAGTATTAATATCGAAAGAAAAAGGAGAAAAAAATATGAAAAACAAAAAAATTATAGTAGTATTTATTTTAATTATCGCATATTTATTTGTAATGCTAGCAGGAGTTAAAGCAACAAACCCACTTCCACTTTTTAACAATGAAGAACCTAATACACAAGAACCAACAACAGCACCAACACCTACACCAGAACCTTCACAAACTCCTACTCAAATACCAACTCCAACACCAACTCCAACACCTACTCCAAGTAATAATGGAAATAACACTCCAACAAATTCTTTACCAGATACTGGTGTTGCAGAAGATACTGCATTATTTGTTTTTATAACAATTTGTATAGCATCATCAATATATGCTTTTGTAAAAATTAGAAATTATAAAAATATTTAATAATCATAAATTTAAATATTAATTGGTCAGCAAGCTTAATGTTTGCTGACTAATTAATGCTATTTTTCAAAACAATTTTTAACTTAAATCATTTTTAAGTTCAAGTTATTTCTTTAGCTTTTACAACTGTTCTTTTTCCATTTACATTATTACAAGTAAGTAAGGTAATAATTCTTTTATTAGATTCATCTTGCTTAGTACAAGATAAGTCATTAGCCTTTACTTCATACTTATTAAATACTTCATAATTAATTTGTTTTCCGTGCAAATCATAAATTTCTATTACATCTCCATTTTTTAACTTACTTAAATTGCTAAAGAACTTATTATCAACATAATTGTGCCCAGCAATACATAAATTTCCATATTCATTTGGCATAGGACCTGCAAATCGGCATAAGGAAATTTTTAATAAATCATCATTTGTTTCAGAAATAATAGGGTAATTTAAACCAATTTTTGAAATTTTAATTATACCTATTACAAATGGATTTTCAACTAGCACAGACTGCTTTTCTATTTTAACAGGTTCATTATCTTGATATAATGTAGTTAAAGAATAACTATTTAATAATTCCTGTGATAATTTTTCATTTTCTTTTAAATTATAAATTTGATATAAAAAAACTAGTATAAATATAGCAGAAACTATAATGGATATTAAAAATTGAATAAAATATTTGTTTTTACTAATATATTTATAAATTTCACTTTTATATGTTTTAGCATTAATATTTTCTTCATAAGGAATTTCAAATATTTCATTACTAAATTCAACTTTAAAATTGTAATGAGGATGTATGCTTTTTTTCTTCTTTTTTAACACAATTTTATTCATTATATAATCACCTTTTTATTTTAGTATTATCAATTATAGAAAAAATATTTATTAAAATTTAAAAACAATAATAATTAATTAAAACGTTAATAGCTATAATTACATTAAAGCTTAGAAATAGTACTATTTTTCGCAGTTTTGAGAGGTCCCGTTCTGACGTTTCTTCTTTGAATGGCCAACTGCAACGGGCATTTGAAAAACAAGAAAACTAGTACTATTTCTAAGCGTGTTAATTATAAAACCATTAATTAGTTAAAAAATTTTTCAAAAAAAGATGTAAAAATAAATAAACTATGATAGAATATACAAAGAAAATATAAAGTTAAGGAGAGTGTTAAAGTGCCTAATAAAATAAAGTATAAAAGAGTATTACTAAAGCTAAGCGGAGAAGCCTTAGCAGGAGATGAAAAGCATGGCATAAATGTAAAAACTTTAGAAAATATATGCGACAAAATAAAAGAACTTGTAGACTTAGGTGTACAAGTAGGAATTGTTGTTGGAGGTGGAAACTTCTGGAGAGGCAAATATGGCTATAATATGGAAAGAACAACATCAGATTATATGGGAATGCTTGCTACTTGTATAAATGGCTTAGCCTTGCAAGACGCATTAGAAGCAAGAGGTGTGTATACAAGATTGCAAACAGCAATAGAAATGAGAGAAATTGCAGAACCATACATTAAAAGAAAAGCTGTTAAGCATTTAGAAAAAGGAAGAGTTGTTATTTTTTCTTGTGGTACAGGAAATCCATATTTTACAACAGATACTGCAGCAGCATTAAGAGCAGCAGAAATAGATGCAGAAGTAATATTAGTTGGAAAAACTATTGATGGAGTGTATTCAGATGATCCAAAAGTAAATCCAAATGCAGTAAAATACGATAAAATTAGCTATTTAGATATTTTAAACAAAGACCTAAAAGTAATGGATTCAACAGCTACCTCATTATGCAGAGATAATAATATTTCACTAATAGTATTTGCAATAGATAAGCCAGAAAATATGGTAAAAGCAATTTTAGGAGAAAAAGTAGGTACTATTATTGAATAACTATATAATACAATTAAAATATAGATAGTATAAAATTTTATAAATACTTTAAAATTTTGCAAATAATGTTGCAAATAAAGTAAGCTAAAGTTTTATAGTATTATATTATAAATAGTTTTAAATATTAATTAATATATTAGCCAAAAGTAATAAAAGTAAAGGAGAAAATTAAAATTATGAATAATGTTTATGAAGAAAAAATGGATAAAACAATAAGTGTTTTTAAAGAAAGTTTAGCAGAAATTAGAGCAGGTAGAGCAAACCCTGCAATATTAAATAAAATTTCAGTAGATTACTATGGAGTACCAACACCAATTAACCAAGTAGCTGGTATTTCTGTACCAGAAGCTAGAATGATATTAATCCAACCATGGGATATTAGTTTATTAAAAGAAATAGAAAAAGAAATTTTAAAATCAGATATTGGAATTAATCCTAATAATGACGGAAAAGTTATAAGACTTGTTTTCCCTGAATTAAATGAAGAAAGAAGAAAAGAAATAGTAAAAGATATTAGAAAACTTGCAGAAGAGGCTAAAGTTGCAGTTCGTTCTATTAGAAGAGATGCAATAGATGAAGCAAAAGAAGCACAGAAAAAATCAGAAATAACTGAAGATGATTTAAAAAATGAAGAAGACCAAATTCAAAAATTAACAGATAAAAAAATTCAAGAAATAGATACATTACTAGAAGCAAAAGAAAAAGAAATAATGAATATTTAGTGCTTTTAAACATTATTATATAAAAGAAATACTTTGTATAAAATTATATTAATTACAAATTAAATATTCGTAATATAAGTATTAAGTTTTATTGTTAAGGAGGAAATATTAGTTTTTTTTAACTAATATAATCTATTGTATGGAAGAAAAAATTTTACCTAAACATATTGCAATTATTATGGATGGAAATCGCAGATGGGCTAAAGAAAAAGGCTTAGATATTAAACTAGGTCACAAAGAAGGTGCAGAAAATTTAAAACGAATTGCCAAATATGCAAATAAAATTGGAATTAAATATTTAACAGTGTATGCCTTTTCAACAGAAAACTGGAAAAGAACAAAAGAAGAGGTAGGAGCATTAATGCTTTTACTTCAAAAATATGTTGAAGAATTTTTAACAGATAAAAATCTTGATAATATAAAAATAAATATTATAGGAGATATTTCTAAACTAGATGTTAGTTTACAAAAAAGCATTGAAAAAATAGTAAATAAAACAAAAGAAAATACAGGGCTTACTTTAAATATTGCTTTTAATTATGGTGGAAGAGATGAAATTGTAAAAGCAGTAACCAAAATAGCTAAAAAAGTAAAAAATAATGAAATTTTGCTAGAAAATATAAATGAAGAACTAGTTTCAAATAACCTATATACTGCAGGTCAGCCAGATCCAGATTTGCTAATTAGACCAGGTGGAGAACAAAGAATTAGTAATTATTTATTATGGCAACTTGCATATACAGAATTTTTATTTATACCAAAATATTGGCCAGACTTTTCAGAAAAAGACTTAGATGATGCAATAGAAACTTTTACTCAAAGAAATCGTAAATTTGGTGGAAAATAGAGGTAAATTTTATGAATGTAAAAAGAGTTGTATCAGGATTAGTATTATTTCCATTAGTAGTTGTTTTACTAGTATTTGGCAATAAGTATATTGTAGATGTAGCTGTTTCAATAATTGCAATTATGAGTTTGCACGAATTTTATAAAGCATTTAGAACTGGAAACAAAGCAAATCCTATTGATTGGATTGGGTATTTAGCAGCAGCAATGATTTCAATTATACATATAGTTCCATCAAATTGGATATTAAAAACCATAGGACTTCTTTTGCCGGTTTCAATATTACTTTTATTCTTACATGTTATTATTACTGATTTAAAAATAGATATAAAAGACATAGCAGTTACATTTTTTGGAATATGTTATATTGCAATTTTCTTAATGTTTATACCTATTATTCATGAAAACTTAAGAAATGGCAAATTTTTAATTTGGTATGTATTTTTCAGCGCATGGGGAACTGACATTTTTGCATATTTCATAGGAAAGGCATTTGGAAAACATCATTTCACTGAAATTAGTCCAAATAAAACAATAGAAGGTTGCATTGGAGGAGTGTTTGGAGCAATTTTATTAACAACACTTTACACCGTTGCTTGCAATCACATTTTCAATGTTCAATTTTCATATACTGTTATGGCTGTAGTAAGTTTTGTATTAAGCTTATTAAGCCAACTTGGTGATTTAGCAGCTTCAAGTATAAAAAGATATGCAGGAATTAAGGACTTTAGTAATTTAATTCCTGGGCATGGTGGTATGCTAGATAGAATTGATAGCATAGTGTTTATTGCACCTTTTGCTTATTTTTTATTTATGATGCTTTAGAAATATATAATAGTTACTATTCACTGTTAATCATAAATTTTAGAGTAGCCACAGCGGCATGCTCATATGTTTTTTCGTGCTTTAGCCGAGAAAAAACATATAGCATGCGCAAGCGACGTGGCGGATAATTTTAAGTGAATAATAACATATTTGTAATAAAATAAAAGGAGAACTTATTTTGATTAGCTTTTTAATAACAATAATTAAAATTGTATTTATATTAGGACTTCTTGTTTTAATTCACGAAGGAGGTCATTTTTGTGTTGCAAAATTATGCAAAATAAAAGTAAACGAATTTGCAATAGGCTTTGGACCAACTATATGGAAAAAACAAGGCAAAGAAACCAAATATGCTTTAAGACTTATTCCACTTGGTGGATTTGTAAATATGGAAGGAGAAGAAGAACGCTCTAATGCAGAAGGTTCTTTCAGCAAGGCAAGTATTCCAAAAAGAATTGCAGTAGTTGCAGCAGGTGGTTTAGTTAATATAATTTTTGCTTTAATAGTATATTTTATTTTAATGAGCTTTACAGGAAATAATGTTTCTACCATTGTAGAATCTGTTATGCCAAACACAGGAGCTGAGGCAGCTGGAATACAATCAGGTGATAAAATTATTAAAATAAATGGCAAAAATATTCATTACAAAACAGACTTAGATAATTCACTTGAAAATTATAATGGAAATAATTTAGAAGTAGTATTAAAAAGAAAGGAGAAAGAAATAACATATAATATTGTGCCAGTAGAAGAAAAATATAATTATACTGGAATTGCTATTTCTACAAGCACAGCTAATACTAAAATAGCTGCAATTTACCCTAAAAGCCCAGCGGCTAATCGGAGGCTTAGAAGTAAATGATATAATAGTTTCAGTAAACAATACAAATATAGAAAATGATGCACAAAAATTAGTAGAAGAAATTAATAAAAGCATAGGGGAAAAAATTACATTTGAAGTAAAAAGAGGAGAAGAAACAAAACAAATAGAAATTACACCTGAAGTAAAAGCAAATTATTATATGGGCGTTTACTTAAAAATGGCAGAAAATACTTTTGCAAATAATGTGTATTATTCATTTTTTGAAACTGGAGAGTTTGCATTTTCTATTATAGATAATTTAAAACTATTATTTACAGGAAATGTTTCAATAGACCAAATGATGGGACCAGTAGGAATTGGAGAAGTAGTTGCTGAAACTAGCGGTTTTGCAGATTTTGTTTATATTTTAGCATTAGTTTCTATTTCACTTGGATTTACAAACTTGCTTCCATTCCCACCTTTAGATGGGGGAAAAATTGTTATATTATTAATAGAAGCAATAAGAAGAAAACCTTTGAAAGAAAAAACAGAAATAACAATTCAAATGGTAGGTTTTATGGTTTTAATTGGGTTAGCTATTTTAGTTACTTATAACGATATTTTAAGGCTAGTTTAAAAAATAAACTTCGTCTTGCTTTGTCAAGCTTCGGACAAATAATCCTTAAGCGTGCAAAAAGCACGCCTCCGGTTATTTGCCTAGCTTTCCTCGCAATACTCGTTTATTTTTTAAACCTCAAATTAATTATATGAAATTAATTGTATGGAGATAAACAATGGAAGAAAATTTAAAAACAGTAAAACAAGTATTTAAAGATTATAATTCTCAAAGCTTTGCATTAAGTGAAGCTAAAGTTGCTTGTGTTAATATATATAAAAAAACAAATGAATTAGAAATTAAGTTAATTGTGCTTTCTTCTATTTTAATGAAAGATTTAATAGATTTTGAAAAATACCTAAACCAAAGATTTGGCTTTAAAGAAATTAACATAAAAATGGAAGCAAAAGAAATAGAAACCGATATAGATAAAAAAATACAGGCAGAATGGGAAGATATAGTAGAATATATGGCATATAAGCACCCATTAACAAAAGCTTTATTAAAAGGCAGCACTGTAGAAATCATAGATAATAAAATAATTGTAAAACTAATAAAAAAAGGCAAGCAAATACTAGAAGCACGAGGCTTTGAAAAAATATTATCTTCAAAATTACAAGACTTATATAATAAAAAATATGTAGTTACATACAGTGAAGAAGTAACAGAAGAAATGCTTGCTATGTATAAAGAACAAGCAGAAGAACTAGAAAAGCAAGCTATACTATTTGCACAAAAAGAAGCTGAAGAATATGCTTTAGAAAGAGCAAATAATCAAAAAAATTCAAGCGGTCAAGAAACTGCTAGTGTAGCAAATAATGCAAATAAAGTAGCCAATGTAGAAGCTAATCAATCATCAGAGCAAGCACCTGCTTTTGAAAATGCACAAGAAGAAAATTCACCAATAATATTAGGTAGAAGTGCAAAAATAAAAGAAGAATTATCAAAAATAATTGACCTTTCTGTTGATAGTGGCAAGGTTTTATTAGATGGTGAAATTTTAAATGTAGATTCTAGAGAATTAAAATCTGGAAAACTGTTAGTTACATTTGATTTATACGATGGTTCTAGTACTATTACTTGCAAAGCATTTGTTGAAAAAGAAAAAACAGATGGAGTTATAAAAAGGCTAAAAGGTGCTAAAGGTGTAAAAGTTAATGGAAATGCCCAATTTGATCCATTTTCAAAAGAATTAGGAGTAATAGCAAATGTAATTATAGAATCTACTGGAATAAAAAAAGAAGTTAGAAAAGATGAAGCAAAAGAAAAAAGAGTGGAACTTCACATGCATACACAAATGAGCCAAATGGATGCTATGACACCTGTAAAAGATTTATTAAAGCGTGCTGTTAAATGGGGAATGAAGTCAATAGCAATTACAGATCACGGCGTAGTACAAGCTTTTCCAGATGCACATAAATATATACAAAAAGAGCATCCAGATTTAAAAGTAATTTATGGTGTAGAAGCTTATTTAGCGCCAGATAAAACATCTTGTGTATCATTTTCAAGAGACCAAAACATAGAAGATTCAACATATTGTGTACTAGACTTAGAAACAACAGGACTTTCATTTAGAACAGAAAAAATTACAGAAATAGGTATTATGAAGGTAAAAAATCATGAAGTAATAGATGAATTTAGCACATTTGTAAATCCTGAAAAACCAATACCACAAAAAGTTGTAGAAGTTACCAATATTACAGACGAAATGGTAAAAGATGCTCCAACTATAGATAAAATATTACCAAAAGTTTTAGAATTTGTTGGAGATAGTATATTAGTTGCACATAATGCAGATTTTGATATTGGATTTTTAAAACATAATTGTTCAGAACTTGGTCTAAAGCTAGGAAACACCTACATAGATACTTTGCGTTTAGCAAAAGAGCTATTTCCACAATATAAAAAGTATAAACTAGGCATTATTGCAGAAAACTTAGGCATAAAAGTAGAAGTTGCTCATAGAGCATTAGACGATGTAGATACCACTGTAAAAGTATTTAATGTAATGATGAACATGTTAAAAGAAAAAGGTGTTACTACTTTAGATGAAATAGATACAAAATTAAGTGGAAAAGCAGACTATAAATCACTTCCAACATATCATGCAATTATACTTGCCAAAGACTATGTTGGACTTAAAAACTTATACAAATTAATATCTATTTCACATTTAGACTACTTCTACAAAAAACCTCGTATATTAAAATCTATTTACAAAAAATATTCTGAAGGTTTAATTTTAGGAAGTGCCTGTGAAGCAGGTGAATTATATAGAGCAATTATTGCAGGTAAAACAGATGAAGAAATAGAAGAAATTGCATCTGATTATGATTATTTAGAAATTCAACCTATAGGAAACAATATGTTTATGGTTAGAAACGAAACTGTAAAATCTGTAGAAGACTTGCAAGACATAAACCGTAAAATAGTAGCACTAGGTGAAAAACTACAAAAGCCAGTAGTTGCAACTTGTGATGTTCACTTTATGGATCCACAAGATGAAATATATCGTAGAATTTTAATGGCAGGTCAGGGCTATGATGACGCAGATGAGCAAGCACCACTTTATTTACGCACAACAGAAGAAATGCTTAAAGAATTTGAATACTTAGGTGAAGAAAAAGCATTTGAAGTAGTAGTTACAAATACCAACAAAATCGCAGATATGTGCGAAAACATAAGCCCGATTTCTCCAGAAAAATGTCCACCATATATTGAAGGCTGTGAGGAAACAATTAAAAATATTGCTTATAATAAAGCACATGAATTATATGGAGATCCACTTCCAGAATTAGTACAAAATAGACTAGATAAAGAATTAAATTCAATAATAAATAATGGATTCTCCGTTATGTATATTATTGCTCAAAAACTAGTTTGGAAGTCTAATGAAGATGGCTACATTGTAGGTTCAAGAGGTTCTGTTGGTTCATCATTTGTTGCAAATATGACAGGTATTACAGAGGTAAACTCTCTTCCACCACATTATAGATGCCCAAACTGTAAATATTCAGACTTTACAGACTATGGTTATAAAAATGGATTTGACCTTCCAGATAAAGATTGCCCTAAATGTGGGCATAAACTTAAAAAAGATGGTATGGATATACCATTTGAAACTTTCCTTGGATTTGATGGAGATAAAGAGCCAGATATAGACTTAAACTTCTCTGGTGAATATCAAGCAAAAGCACACAAATATACAGAAGTTATATTTGGAAAAGGAACAACTTTTAAAGCTGGAACAGTTGGTACAGTTGCAGATAAAACAGCGTATGGTTATGTAAAAAAATATTATGAAGAACGTGGTATTCCTGTTAGCAATGCAGAAATTGTAAGACTTGCACAAGGCTGTACTGGAATTAAAAGAACTACAGGTCAGCACCCTGGAGGTATTATAGTAGTGCCAAAAGGCAGAGAAATATATGAATTTACACCAGTACAACATCCAGCAGATGACCCTAATTCAGATATTATTACAACACATTTTGATTATCACTCTATTGACCAAAACCTACTTAAACTTGATATACTGGGTCACGATGACCCAACTATGATACGTATGTTATATGATATAACAGGAATAGACCCAACAAAAGTACCTTTAGATGATAAAGATACAATGTCAATATTTAGTTCAACCAAAATACTTGGAGTAACACCAGAGCAAATTCATTCAGAAGTTGGAACTTATGGTGTACCTGAATTTGGTACAAAATTTGTAAGAGGAATGCTTGTAGATACCAAGCCAACTACGTTTGAAGAGTTACTTCGTATTTCTGGTTTGTCACATGGTACAGATGTATGGCTTAATAACGCACAAACACTAATTGAAGAAGGAACAATTACTCTTCAAGACGCAATTTGTACTCGTGATGATATTATGCTTTACTTAATAAAACAAGGCTTACCACCAAAACCAGCATTTAAAATTATGGAGTTTGTACGTAAAGGAAAACCTTCACAAGACCCAGAAAAATGGAGCGAATTTGAAGCAACAATGAGAGAATACAATATTCCAGAATGGTATATAGGATCATGTAAAAAAATCAAGTACATGTTCCCAAAAGCCCATGCAGCAGCCTATGTAACAAATGCATTTCGTATAGCTTGGTTTAAAGTTCACAAACCAGCAGCATATTACACAGCATTTTTCACAATTCGTGCAGATGAATTTGATAGTGACATTATGTGCCATGGCGTGGAAAAAGTAAAAAACAAAATGAAAGAAATAGATTTGCAAGGAAATAGTGCTTCTACAAAAGACAAAAATATGTATGCTATATTAGAGTTAGTATTAGAAATGTATGAAAGAGGAATAACATTCTTGCCAATAGATTTATATAAGAGCCATGCAACTAAATTTATAGCAGAATCAGATACAGAAATAAGACCACCATTAAATAGCATACCGGGCTTAGGCACTGTTGCAGCAGAAGGAATAGATGAAGCTAAAAAAGATGGCAAGTTCATGTCTATAGATGATATGAAAATACGTTCTAAAATAGGTAAATCAGTAGTAGAAATTTTAGAAAAAGTTGGATGCCTAAAAGGAATGAGCCAAAGCAATCAATTAAGTTTGTTTGGATAAATATTAAAAAACTATTTTTGTTATTAGTGAATATTTTTAAAGCATATAATTAATTTTTGTTACCGGATAATAGCTTTACGGTTAATTGCTCGAATAGTACTAGTTTTCTTGTTTTTCAAATTGCCCGTTGCAGACGTAAGCTCAAAGAAGAAAAGTCAGAACGGGACCTTTCAAAACTGCGAAAAATAGTACTATTCGAGCTTTAATATAATTATAACTATTAACAGTAATTAATTTTTGCATAAATTAAGCTACTTTTATTGAAAAAATTAACATAATGATGTATAATAATCTGGAAATTGAGTTTTAGCAATACAAGGAGTGTAATATGGGTAGTAAAAGAAAAAACGTAGACGGACTTACAAAAGATTTAGAAGATGTAATTAGAAAACTATACACTCAAATGCAAGGAACGTATGATGAAAAAAGAGAAGCAATAATTCAAAAAGTAGGAACTTCTATAGAAAGTGTAGAAAAAGCAAGGCAAGAAAAACAAGGAAAAATAGATGAATACAGAAGAAAAAAACAAGAAGAAGCTAAAAGACTTAAAGTACAAAAAAGAGAAGCTAAATTAGATAGATTTAAACAAAGAGCAGCAGAAATACCAGATGACATTGAAACTTTAATGCAAGAATTTAATTATAAGCAAAGCTCTGTTTTTGTAAATATGAAAAGTAATGGAATATATGGCAAAAATAAAATACTTCAGGCAATAAAAGAAAAAGCAGAACTTGGAATAAGTGAAGAAGAAGCAAATGCACAAATAGCAAAAGAAGGAAATGTAACGCTAGATGCAGTAGTTAGAATAAGAAATCAAGAAAAAGAAAGACAAGCGAAAATACAACAAGATAAAGAAGCTAAATTAGCTACATTTAAACAAAGAACAGCAGAAATACCAGATGACCTTGAAACATTAAGAAAGGAATTTGGATATAGTAAAAAAAATTCTGTTCTTAATGCTATGGCTCAATATGGAGTATATAATAGAAAAGCAATACGCCAAGCAATAAAAGAAAAAGCAGAATTAGGGATAAGTGAAGAAGAAGCAAATGCACAAATAGCAGAAGAAGGAAATGTAACACTAGAAGCAGTGGCTAGGATAAGAAATCAAGAAAAAGAAAAAGAAAAAGCTATATCATCAAAACAAACCGAACGAAAAGAAGCTAGAAAAAAGAAAAAGCAAGAACAAGAAGATAGGGTAACTAGATTTAAACAAAGAGCAGGTCAAATACCAGATGATATTGAAACATTAATGCAAGAATTTAATTATATGGAAAGTACTGTTTTTGCAAATATGAAAAATAATGGAATATATACTAAAAGAAGAATAGTTCAAGCAATACGAGAAAAGACAGAGCTAGGAATAAGTGAAGAAGAAGCAAATGCACAAATAGCAAGAGAAGGAAATATAACAGTTCAAGCAGTAGTTAGAATAAGAAATCAAGAAAAAGAAAGATCTATATCATCAAAACAAACCGAACAAAAAGAAGCTATAAAACAAAGAAAGCAAGAAAAAGAAAATAGAATATATAGATTTAAACAAAGAGCAGCAGAAATACCAGATGATATTGAAACATTAAAAAAGGAATTTGAATATAGTAATAAAAGCTCTGTCCTTCATGCTATGACTCAATATGGAATATATAATAGAAAAGCAATACGCCAGGCAATACAAGAAAAAGCAGAGCTAGGAATAAGTGAAGAAGAAGCAAATGCACAAATAGCAGAAGAAGGGAATGTAACAGTCCAAGCAGTAGCTAGAATAAGGCAAGGAATATCTAAACCTAAAACCAAAAGTACAAGAGCTAATGTGAAACCTTCAAGTACGCAAACTCCAAGCAAACCAATTGCTCATACTAAAAATACAAAACCAAGAGTAAAACCAAATGTTGCAAATATACGACAAAAAGCAAAGCAAGTACAAAAAAATGAAATTGAAGAAGCAAGGCAAAGAGAAATTGAGCAGAAAAGATTGGAAGAAGAATTACAACAAGTTGTAGAAAAAAACGCCAAAAGAGAACAAGCCATAAAACAAGAATCTGAAGTTTTTTTAAAAATGGCAAGAGAGTTTTGGCCAAGTAGTTCAATACAAGGAAAATTTCAACATATTGATGATTATGATATGATATTAATTCGTAGAAAACACAAAATTCTATCAAGAGAAGAAGTAGAAGAATTAATTGAAACTACTTCACTATCAGATGAGGAAATTGCACAAAAAGCAAATGGAGTAGTAGCAGGGGTAAAAAAAGTTAGAGAAAGTATTAGACAAAGACAAGAATTAATTGCAAGAGTTTCAGATACTAAAAGAAACTTTATTATTGAATTAATAAAAAAATCTCGGATATGTTGACGTTAAAGCAATAGCAAGTCGAATTGGAGTGGGAGTAGAAACAGTACAAGCAATAAAAGAAGATTATTATAAATCTAAAAAAACTAAACCAAATTTAAATTCACCTCTTAGAAAAGGTCAATTTAAAGGAAGTATTAATATGCTTAGAGGTGCTATAAATTCTATAAATAGTGTTGAACAAGGAAAAAGTGCAGAAATAAGTGGAAAAGTAAAAAGAATACTTGTGGATTATGAGGATTTATTACAAGAAGCTGATTATGCATTATTATCATATTCATATTTAAAAGTTGGAGAATATATGAAAGCAATTGAATTTGCAGAAGAACATTTAGGCTTACAAGAACCAACTATTCAAGGCGTTCAAAATAGAATAAACGAAGTACTAGAAAGAGCAAAAGCAGAACAAGAAAAAGCAAAAGAAGAAGCTAATAAATCTGCAAAAGCAATAGGAGAAGATTAGTTTCAATTATAAAATATAAAAAAGATTAATTAGTAAAGGATAATTATATATGAAAATAGAAGAATTGTTTAGTATACAAAATATAATTATATATGTTATAGCCATAAACCTGTTTACGTTTTTTATGATGTGGCTAGATAAAAGAAAAGCTAAAAAAGGTAAATGGAGAATACCTGAAAACACCTTACTAATTCTTGTTTTACTTGGTGGAGGAATAGGTGGAATTGCTGGTATGTATACATTTCATCATAAAACTCAAAAAATGAAGTTTGTAATAGGATTTCCAGCAATTTTAATATGCCAAATATTGCTTATATTATTAGCAATTTTTTAATTACTACATAAATTATTTAATAAAATAAAAATTGAAAATAGTATTATAATTTTTCTGCAATAAGTAGAAATAACATAATACTATTTTTTATGAAAAATAATAAGTTTTCATAAAAAAATAAAGAGTTTTCATAAAAGAATAACAAATAATTTTAAAAAGTTATCCACAGTTTTTGCTCACTATTTATAGTTATTCACAAAGTTATCCACATTATCCACAATATTGTGGATATCTTTTTTTTGTAAACTAAATGTAATTTTTATGTAACATAAGTAAACTATTTGTAATATAATTGTAATAAAATAGTAATAAAACAAATTAATGGCTTTATAGTTAATTGCTTGCATAGTACTAGTTTTCTTGTTTTTCAAATGCCCGTTGCAGTTGGTAGTTCAAAGAAGCAGGTCAGAACGGGACCTCTCAAAACTGCGAAAAATAGTACTATGCAAGCTTTAATCTATTATATAGTAAATTAAAAAACAACATTTTTTGACATATTTTTTACATAGTGTTATAATGACAAAAGCTTATGTTTAAATTTTGTGGCAAATTTTGCCATAATAAAAGGAGGAGCTTATAATGAGCACTTTTTCACGGGGAAAAAAGAAAGTAATTATAATTAGTAGTATTATTATTCTAATTATAATTATCCTTAGTCTAGCATTAATCGGTTATAAAAATTACAAAAGCACACATTACAGTAAAGGAACTATTATTCAAGGAGTTGATTGCTCTAATCTTACAGTAAAAAAAGCAAAACAAGAAATTGAAAAAAGCTTATCATCAAAAGTTGCATTTGTATTTTTAAAAGATGGAAATAATAAAACAGCAATTACTTATTATGCTAAAAACATAAAAAGAGAAATTGCAAATGATAAGCAATTACAAATTGCACTAGAAGCTCAAAAAAATGATGCAAAGCAAAAAGAATTTAACTATGAAAACTTCTTTTCTGTAAACGAACAGGAAGTAAGAAAGTGCCTTAAGGAAGTTTTTAAATTACAAGAGCAATATTTAGTACAATCTAAAGATGCATATTTGCAATTAACTGAAAATGAAATGAAAATTGTTCCAGAAATTTACGGAACAGAAATTGAGTTTGAAGTTGCATTAAAAAAAGCAATTGATAGTTTAAAAAATTCCGTACAGCCTATTGATTTTAGACCTTTAGTAAACAAACCTAAAGTTTTATCTACAAATGAAACTTTAGTAAAAAAATGTAACGAAGCAAACAAATTGCTAAATACTAAGCTTGAATTTAATTTAAGTGATGGAACAAACCTTGATATTGCTTTGGATAAAAATACTATAATAAATTGGTTTCAAGCTTCAGAAGATGGTCAGTTTTATATAGATAATACACAAAGTAATTTATCTTCGTTTGTAGATTCACTTTTAGAAAAAGCAAATGTATCTGAAAGCACCTTTATGTTTCCTGCAACTAATATTAATCCTATTAAGTTAAAAATTAGAAAAGATTTAATAGCAAAAATTAATAAAGAAGAAGCTATTAAACAAATTCAAAATGCATTAGGTACGAAAGCGACTATAACCTTAAATTATGAGGTCGAACCAATTACTAAAAGGCTTAACAATTATATTGAATTAGATATAACTAGGCAAACCCTTTGGTTTTATAAAGATGGAAAATGTATTTTAAAAAGCCTATGTGTTACAGGTAGTGTGGCAGGTGGACATTCTACTCCAACTGGTATGTATTTTTTAGATGCAAAACAAACTAATACATATTTAAGAGGCTATAATAATGATGGAAGCAGATATACCTCATTCGTAAATTATTGGATGCCTTTTAACGGCGGTGTAGGATTTCATGATGCTTCTTGGCGAAATGGAAGATTTGGTGGGCAAATATACAAAACAAACGGATCTCACGGATGTGTTAATTTGCCTTATAATTCCGCGAAAACTCTATATGAAAACATTAACTCAAGTACACTCATTATAATTTATAAATCCTAACCTTAAAAGCAGGCTCTTTGTAGGCCTGTTTTCTTTGAAAATACTTGTAATTATAATAAGGCTTGAGTAGTACTATTTTTCACAGTTTTGAGAGGTCCCGTTCTGACTTAACTTCTTTGAACTACTCCTGCAACGGGCAATTTGAAAAACAAGAAAACTAGTACTACTCAAGCAATTAACTATACAATAATTAATTAGCAACGTTTTTATCAAAAAAAGTATTAAATTATTGTTATTTTCTTTTTTATATAGTAAAATAAAGAAAAATACAAAAGAAGGGGATAAAAAAATGATGAATTACAAAGAAAGAAAATTCTATAAGGAAAACTTGCAAGAAGTATTACACACAAACTTAAATCCTTATGAACCAGGAGTAGTAAGAATACACTTAGTACCAGCAAAATACAATCCATTTAAAGCCGATCCAAGCCTAGTAATATTAAATGGAAAAGACATTTTGCCAATTAATTTAGCTTGGACAATATTACTTGCAATATTTATAAAAGAAGTAAATAATTTTAAAGGAAATGAAGTTACAGAGGCAGACTTAAAAAAAGTAGTTACAAAAACGGTAAATAAGGCTTTTGAAATATACAAAAAGCCAGGAAGAATTGTTTTAAAAGAAGACTTAAATAAAATATTATCAGTATTTATAGATATAGCAGAAGGTAGAGAGCCACAAGAAAAAATAGGACAACTATCTATTGGAGATTATGCAAGCAAAATGAAGGCTCCACACAGAATGGATTTAATGGTAAGCAGTATGGTAAAAGACGGCAAGTGGAATTGTAACCAAAAATGTTTGCATTGCTATGCAGCAGGGCAAACCTATGCAGATAAAAAAGAATTAACAACAGAAGAATGGAAGCAAATTATAGATAAATGTAGAAAAGCCTATATTCCACAGCTAACATTTACAGGCGGAGAACCTACTAGAAGAGATGATTTAATAGAACTTATAGATTATTCAAAATGGTTTATTACAAGACTAAACACAAATGGAGTTTTATTAACAGAAGAATATTGCAAAAAGCTATATAATGCTAGTTTAGATAATGTTCAAATAACATTTTATTCAAGCAACAAAGAAGAGCATAATAAATTAGTTGGTGCAAATAATTTTGATAAAACAGTAGAAGGAATAAAAAATGCCTTAAAAGTTGGCTTACCTTTAAGCATTAATACACCTTTATGTACAATTAATAAAAATTATGTAGAAACATTAAAATATTTACATAGCTTAGGTGTAAAATATGTTACATGTTCTGGTTTAATAATTACAGGAAATGCAAAAACAGAAGAATCAAAAAATACTCAGCTTTCACCAGATGAATTATATGATATTTTAAAACAAGCATATGAATATACAAAAGAAAATTTAATGGAAATAAGCTTTACATCTCCAGGCTGGATAGAAGAAAGCAAAATAAGAAACTTAGGCTTAGCTGTTCCAAATTGTGGTGCATGTTTAAGTAATATGGCTATAGCTCCAGATGGTGAGGTGGTTCCATGCCAAAGCTGGCTAGGAGAAGATGCCGGCTTAGGAAATATGCTAAATACAAAATGGGAAAAAATATGGAATAGCCCTAAATGTAAAAAGCACAGAAGCTATTCTGCAAAAGGTACTCGGAAAATGTCCATTAAAAGAAATGGGAGGCTGCTAATTTAAAACGAATGAAGAAAGGAAAAAAATTAAAATGAAAAGAAAATATATATTATTTACCTTAATTGCAGTTATATTTTTTATTGCCTTATTAAATATTAATACAAAAACGTATGCTGCAGATTTAGATGAAATTGTTAATTATATTGTAACTGTTGAACCAAGAACAAATGATGGATCACTAGATATTACCTATGAAATAACGTGGAAGGTACTAGATTCAACCACAGAAGGCCCTTTAGAATGGGTTAAAATAGGAACTCCTAACTCATATTTTGATACTCCTACAGCTTTAAGTAAAAATATAAAATCAATAGCAAAATATAGCGGTTCTTTAGTAAGAATTGATTTTGATAAAAAATATTATGCAGGAGAACAAATTACATTTAAATATTCAATACATCAGCCATATATATACACTGTATCATGGGGAAAATGTAATTATGAATTTACACCAGCATGGTTTACAGATGCTAAAGTAGATAATCTTACTATAAAGTGGAATAGAGATAAAGTAAAAAGCCATAATAGCAAAATAACAGAAGAAAGCTATTTAATATGGAATAAAACTAATATGGCTAAAGGAGAAAAGTTAACAGCAAAAGTAAAATACGATAAATCAGCCTTTTCTGCATTAACATCACAAAAGAAAAGTTCAGATGGCAATAGTAATTACAGTGGTGCAGTTTTTGTTATTATATTTATTGCTATATGGGTATCAATTGTTATTGCTAGCCTAAGAGGCGGAGGTGGCTATTATGGTCATAGAGGCTTTTATGGTGGTGGATATTATGGCAGAGGCTATTATGGGGGCTGTGTACATAGCAGTTGTGCATGTGCTAGTAGCTGTGCAAGCAGTTGTGCAAGTAGCTGTGCCTGTGCCTGTGCAGGAAGTGGTAGAGCAGGCTGTTCAAGAAAAGATTTTTATGGAACTAATTTAACTACTAAAAAAGTAGAAGAAGCATTTAAAGAGTAAATATATGGAGCTTTTATCTTAATAAAAACGATAATATGTATAGGTATTAAGAAAAAAGCTCCATTTTAGTGCTCAAAATTTTTCCTTGACTTTTACAAACTAACGTTTTATAATATTATTGATTAAAAAAATAAAACTTAAAAATAAATTGGGGGAATATAAAAATTATGAATAACAGCATTATAATAAAAGGCGCAAAAGAGCACAATTTAAAAGATATAAATTTAGAAATTCCAAGAGATAAATTAGTAGTAATTACAGGACTTTCAGGCTCTGGAAAATCTTCACTTGCATTTGATACCTTATATGCAGAAGGACAAAGAAGATATGTAGAAAGCTTATCTTCTTATGCAAGGCAGTTCTTAGGCTTAATGGAAAAGCCAGAGGTAGAATCAATAGAAGGGTTATCTCCAGCTATTTCAATAGACCAAAAAACTACATCACGTAATCCTCGTTCTACAGTAGGAACTGTTACAGAAATTTATGATTATATTCGTTTACTATATGCACGCGTTGGTACACCATATTGCCCTAATTGTGGTAAAAAAATAGAAAAGCAAACCATAGATCAAATTGTAGATAGCGTTATGAGTTTAGAAGAAGGTACCAAAATTCAAGTTTTAGCACCTGTTATTCGTGGAAGAAAAGGTGAATACTTAAAGCTTTTACAAGACTTTCAAAAAGATGGTTTTGTTCGTGCTAGAATAGATGGCCAAACTTATGAACTAACAGATGATATTAATATAGATAGAAAGAAAAAACATAATATAGACTTAATAGTAGATAGACTAGTTGTAAAAGAAGACATTAGAACAAGACTTACAGAATCTGTTGAAATTGCGCTAAAATACGCAAATAATCTTGTAACAATAGATATTCCAGGAGAAAAAGAAATTTTATATAGTCAAAATTATGCTTGTCCAGATTGTGGAATTAGTATTGAAGAGTTAACACCAAGAATGTTTTCATTTAATAATCCATTTGGAGCTTGCCCTACTTGTACAGGAATTGGCTACCTTATGAAAATGGATGAAGACTTAATCATTCCAGATAAAAACAAAACTCTTTATGATGGTGTTAAAGCATTTGGTGCTAGCACTATGAAAAAGAGTGAAACTATGGCTAAAATGTATTTTGAAAGCATTGGAAAACATTATGGAGTAGATATAAAACAGCCAATTAAAAAGCTTCCAAGATGGTTTTTAGAAAAAATACTATATGGTACAGGAGATGAAGTAATAGACTTTGAATATACATCTTATGCAGGCACAAGAAGATTTAGCACTCCATTCGAAGGAGTTTTACCTACATTAGATAGAAGATACAACGAAACAAAGTCACAGGGAATGCGTGACTTTTACGAAATGTATATGAGCGAAAGTGCTTGTCAAACATGTCATGGAGCAAGACTTAAAAAAGAAAGCTTATCTGTTAAAGTTGGCGGAAAAAATATTAATGAATTAACAGATATGTCAATAGATAAAATAAAAGACTTTTTAAATTCACTAGAATTAGATAAACAAAAAAGAATAATAGCAGATCAAATTTTAAAAGAACTTAATAAAAGATTACAATTTTTAATAGATGTTGGTCTAGACTATTTAACATTATCTAGAAGTGCAGGAAGTTTATCAGGTGGTGAAGCACAGCGTATTAGGTTAGCCACTCAAATAGGCTCTGGCTTAACAGGAGTGCTATATATACTAGATGAACCAAGCATTGGACTTCATCAAAGGGATAACGATAAGTTGCTTGCAACATTAAAAAAATTAAGAGATTTAGGAAACAGTGTTTTAGTTGTAGAACATGATGAAGATACTATGTATGCAGCAGATCAAATTATAGATATTGGGCCAGGCCCTGGAGTTCACGGTGGAAGAGTTATAGCCCAAGGAACTGCAGAAGAAATTAAACAAGTGCCAGAATCAATTACAGGGCAATACCTAAGTGGTAAAAAACAAATTACTGTACCTAAAAAAAGAAGAAAATCAAACGGAAAATCAATAGAAGTAAAAGGTGCAACAGAGCATAATTTAAAAAATATAAATGTTAAATTCCCACTAGGTCAATTTATTTGTGTTACTGGTGTTTCAGGTTCTGGAAAAAGTACTTTAGTAAATGAAATTTTATATAGAACAGTTGCTAGAGATTTATATGGTTCAAATGAAAAACCTGGTAAATGCAAAGAAATAAAAGGAATAGAAAATATAGATAAAATCATTAATATAGATCAATCTCCAATAGGTAGAACACCACGTTCAAACCCTGCTACATACACAGGCGTATTTGATATGATACGTGATATATTTTCTGCAACAGAAGAAGCAAAAATGCGTGGATATGATAAAGGTAGATTTAGCTTTAATGTGTCTGGAGGTAGATGTGAAGCTTGCTCAGGAGATGGAGTTTTAAAAATTGAAATGCACTTTTTACCAGATATTTATGTACCTTGTGAAGTTTGCAAAGGTAAAAGATATAATAGAGAAACCTTAGAGGTAAAATATAAAGGAAAAACTATTGCAGATGTATTAGACATGACAGTAGAAGAAGCTTTAGAATTTTTTAAAAATTTACCTAGAATAAAAAGCAAAATTCAAACCTTATATGATGTAGGACTTGGCTACATTAAGCTTGGTCAGCCTTCTACAACATTATCTGGTGGTGAAGCACAACGTGTAAAACTTGCCACAGAACTTTCTAAAAAAGCAACAGGAAAAACATTATATATTTTAGATGAACCAACTACAGGTCTTCATATTGCAGATGTTCATAAATTAGTGGATATTTTACAAAGATTGGTAGATACTGGAAATAGCATTATCGTTATTGAGCACAATTTAGATTTAATAAAAACAGCAGATTATATTATAGACTTAGGACCAGAAGGTGGAGAAAAAGGTGGACAAGTTATAGCAGTAGGTTCACCAGAACAAATTGTAAAAAATGAACAAAGCTATACAGGAAAATTTTTAAAGAAATATTTGGAAAAATAAGCAAAAAAGCATTATAAATTTTATAAAAAATAGATAATAATAAATATTATGTATTTTATAATAATAAATTATGTATTTTATAAAAATAAATATTATATATTTTATAAAAATAAATATTATTTATTTTATAATAAGCAATATAAAATATAAAATATTAATATAACACAAGAGATACAAAACTAAATGGGCACTTTTATAAAACGCAAAGTAAAGAAAAAACAAAAAAGAAAGGGAATAAAGCAAAATAAATATTTATAATTATAAAATGCCCATTTAGCTTTGTATCTCTTGATAAATATAAGAAACTTAACTATCTGCAGTTATTGTTGTTATTGCTTCTTTCATTTTTATTATTGTTATTATTATTGCTGTTATTGTTGTTATTCTTGTTGTTATTATTTTGTTTATTTTGATTTTCTGACATAAATGCCACCTCCATTTCTTTATTTACAATATTATTGTGAACTAAAAAACAAAAAATATTCAAAAAAATTTAAAAGTATGATATAATTTAAAAAAATTTTAAAAAGGAATTATTTATGGAAAATTTAGTAATTGGAATTGAAGGATTAGTTGGAGCAGGAAAAACTGCTATTTGTAAAGAATTGTTAAATAAAATACCAAATAGCATTTTACTTCAAGGTGGAAATTTATATAGAGCAATTGTTTTTGGCTTAATGGATTCTGGAATTAATTTAGAAGAATTAAGGCAAAATATGAATAATGCAAATATAAAAGAAATAATGGACAAGCTAAAAATAACAATTGCAATTGAAAACAGAGACACTGTAATTTATATAAATGGAAATAAAATAGATGAAGAGAATTTGCAAAATGCTAATTCTTCTTTAGCCGTTTCAGAAGTTAGCAATGTAGCAGACAATACTAGCTTTTACTTATTTGGAAGAAGCATTATTGAAAAATTTAAAAAAGACTTTAATGTAATAGTATCTGGCAGAGATTTAATGAAAATTTATCCAAATTTAGACTATCATTTTTTAATAACCGCTTCATTAGAAGAACGCATTAGAAGAAAATGCATACAATATAATGGAAGTATTTCTGAAGAAGAAGTAAAGCAAAATATAATAAAAAGAGATGAATTGCAAGAAAAATCTGGTTTTTATAAACAATATGAAAACACAATATTACTAGATGTTACAAATTGTAAAACACCAGAAGAAGGTGCAAACGAGGTATTAGAGCAAATAAATTGCTTAAAAGTAGTATAATTGCACTATGCTGCTTGCACGTGTATATCTATATGTTTTTGGCTAAAAAAAGAAAAAACATATAATCGTGAAGCAAATGGCTACTCTACAAATTTAGGAGGAAAAATGAATTTTGTTAATAAAAAATTGCAAGAATTTGAAGCATACATAAAAGGAAAAAAAGTAGCAATAATAGGTTTAGGAGTAAGTAATATTCCACTATTAGACTATTTATATAAACTGGGGGCACAAGTAAGCATTTTTGATAAAAGAGAAAAAGATGCCTTAGATAAAGAAGCAAAAAATAAAATAGAACAATATAACTTTACATTATACTCAGGAAAAAATTCATTAGAATTTTTAAAAGGTTTTGACATTATTTTCCGCTCACCAAGTTGCAGACCAGATACACCTGAAGTCGTACAAGAAGTAGAAAGAGGTGCAATACTTACATCTGAAATAGAAATGCTAATGAATACTTGCCCAGGAATGGTTATTGGTATTACAGGAAGCGATGGAAAAACCACTACAACAAATTTAATATATCAAATTCTAAAAGAAAAAGGATATAACTGCTATTTAGGCGGTAATGTTGGAATTCCACTTTTTACAAAAGTAGGAGAAATGTTACCAGAAGATATTGTAGTACTAGAACTTAGTAGCTTTCAATTAATGAATATGCAAATTAGCCCACACATTAGCGTTATTACCAACATTTCACCAAATCATTTAGATATACACAAAAGTTATGAAGAATATATTGATTCAAAGAAAAACATTTTTAAATATCAAAATGAAAATGATATTTTAGTACTAAATTATGATAATGAAATAACAAGAAATATGAAGCCAGAAGCAAAAGGAAAAGTTATATATTTTAGTAAAAGTGTAAAACTAGAAAATGGAGTTATTTACGATAATGGAATTATAAAATCTTGCAAAGATAATATAAGAAGACATATTATAAATGTAGAAGATGTTATTTTAAGAGGAATGCATAATTACGAAAATATTTGTACTGCAATAGCTGCTACATCTAGCTTAGTAGAACCAGAAATTCAAATACAAGCAATTAAAAAATTCAAAGGTGTTGAACATAGAATTGAATTTGTACGCGAAATAAATGGAGTAAAATGGTATAATGATTCTATTGGAACATCTCCTACAAGAACAATAGCAGGATTAAATGCATTTGATGAAAAAATAGTATTAATAGCAGGAGGATATGATAAGCACTTAGATTACACACCAATTGCAAAACCAATTATAGAAAATGTAAGTAGCCTAATTTTAATGGGAGCAACAGCAAATAAAATAGAAGAAGCAGTAAAAAAAGAATTAATAGCGCAAAATAGGCAAATGCCAATATATCATTGTAATACTTTAAAAGAAACTGTACAAAAAGCAAATGAAATAGCAAAACCAAGCGAAATAGTTTTATTTTCTCCTGCAAGTGCAAGCTTTGATTTATTTAAAAATTTTGAAGATAGGGGAAATCAGTTTAAGGCATTAGTAAAAGAAATCTAATTTTCCTATACAATAAAAGGATTAGTAGTTAGATTGCTTAAATAGTACTAGTTTTCTTGTTTTTCAAATTGCCCGTTGCAGTTGTTAACTCAAAGAAGCAGAGTCAGAACGGGACCTTTCAAAACTACGAAAAATAGTACTATTTAAGCTTTAATGTAATATATAATAACA
Organism: uncultured Clostridia bacterium; assembly: GCA_947589835.1. Classification (GTDB taxonomy): domain Bacteria; phylum Bacillota; class Clostridia; order TANB77; family CAG-508; genus CAG-273. The sequence goes on along the minus strand of CANQCT010000012.1, from coordinate 6,709 downwards.
AAAATTAGAATAAAAATGCTTTTAATTATTTACAAATTGCTGAAAATATTGTTTAATATAAAATATAGAATAAAATAGTGCAAAAATGAAAAAATAAGAATATAAAATAATATGAAAATACAAAAATTAATTTATACAGCAGAAAAAAAGGAGGAAGTAAAAGATGACATTATATTGTAAAGAAAAACAAAGAAAGTCATCAGAATCAGGCATAACTATAATAGCTTTAGTTGTAACAATAGCAGTTTTACTAATTTTAGCAGGGGTATCAATAACATCACTGGTAGGAAGTGAAGGAGTAATAGATTCTACAAAAAAAAGTGTTAACGAAGTAGTTTCAACAGAAGATGAATTAAATAACAACTTAAATGATTTAATAAACAAAGTAGATGAGCAGTTAAGTACTGAAACTGAGGAGCCAACTCCACCAGATACAATTGACAATTAAATTTTAGTAACATCAGTAATTAAAAATAAAGAATAAAAATTGTAACTTCTTTAACTTAAAGTTCATATAATATTCTAAAAGGAGGTATTATATGGATTACCAAAGTTATGAAGATTATATGAAACAAATATTAGGTTATTCTTCATATAACCCTAATATATATGAAACTTATGATTACAAAGTAAACAAACCATATGCAAATACATATTACAGAAATGATTCTACATTTAATTTGCCAAATGATAAAATAGATGAACTCTACCCTGAAATATATAATTTAATTAATCCAATAGTTTGTAAAGTTTGTAGTAATAATACAGAACATATAAATAAAGAATTATTAGAAAAAATGACAGATGAAGTATATAACTTAGTAGAAGGCAATAATAATATTGTAAATGTTAGAATAGAATCTAAAAAAGATGAAAGTAATAATACATCTGCAATAAAAAATAATGAAAGAATTGCAAGAAGGAAAGAACCTATTAACAATGTAAATGTAGAAAAAGTAACAAGAAGAGATAATCAAACTTTAAGAGACTTAATTAAAATATTAATTTTAAAACAGCTACTTGCAGATAGAAATAGGCCAAATACAAGGCCACCAAGACCAAATTATTTGCCTTATCCTGGCGCAAATAATATGATGCCAAGGCCACCTTATTTAGGCGAAATAGAAAGAGAAAATGGTATTTAAAATATAGAAAAATTTTCCATAAAAGATATGCAAAAAATAATATGCATATCTTTTAATTTTTTGTTTAAAATAATATTGTTAGAATATTTATTTGTTATATGAAAGTCATTTTTTTAAATGAAAAATTATTATATTAAAAACAATAAATATTAAAATATTTTAAGTTACAATTTACAGCCATAAAATTATCCGCGAAAGGTAGGGAAAATTATGAAAGTAAAAGATTGTATGTGTAATGAAGTATGCTGTATGACTCCTGATAGCACAATAAAAGAATGTGCAACAATTATGAATAATAAACATATTGGTTGTGTACCTGTATGTGATAATTCTCAAAATGTTGTAGGTTTAGTAACAGACCGTGACATTATTTTAAGAGCAATTGCTTGTGATAAAGATGTAAATACAACTCCTGTTAGTGAAATAATGACATGTAATGTATGTTCTTGCTCTTCTGATGCAGATGTAACAGAAGCGGAACATTTAATGTGTGAAAATCAAATAAAAAGAATACCAATAATAGATGATAACAAAATTGTGGGTATTTTAACATTAGGAGATTTATCTGCTAATTCCCAAGTAGATGATAATGGAGTAAGTAAAACATTAAATCATATTTGCAAATGCAATGACAAAAATGCTGAATAATATTAATTCCTTCTAATTATTTCATTAATTAGAAGGAATTAACATATATTATACATAAGAAATATAAGTTTGTTTAAAAGCCATATAATAAGAATATTTATACATAAAGAAAGAGGAAAAAATATGATAATAGATATGAATTATTGGGGAAGGGTACTAAAAAACATTATAATACTTGCTATATCAATAATAGCAGTATATTTAGGCTTTAAATTAGCAGTTTTTTATATGCCTTTTTTAATAGCTTTCATACTTTCTTTAATGTTAGAACCATGTATTCGTTTTATTATGAAAAAAATGAAATTAAAAAGAAGAACCAGTTCAATTATTGTATTTGTAGTTTCAATTATTTTAATTGTTGGACTACTTGTATGGGCTGGAATTACAATTGTTTCTGAGGCTTCAAGCTTGCTTGGAAGTTTAAACATATATTTTGAAAAAGGATATCAATTATTTGAAAAAATTTTATCTAAATTTGATTTTACTAGTTTTCAAATTCCAGATAATATAATGGGAGCTATTCAAAATTCTGCAATGAATTTTTTAGAAACATTAACGCAATGGGCAAAAAATGTTTTAACAGTGGCAATAAACTTTTTAACATCAGTTCCAACAATAGGCATATATGCAGTTGTTACACTTTTATCTTTATATTTTATATGTGTAGATAAAGTATATATGATAGACCAATTAGAACATCATTTGCCTAAATCATGGGTAAAAAAAATAGGAATTCATTTAAAAGAAATTGTAAAAACCTTAGGTGGATATTTAAAGGCACAATTCACTTTAGTAGTAATTTCATTTATTATTTGCTTAATTGGTTTATATGTTCTTCATTTTATAGGCTTTAACATTGAATATCCTCTTTTAATGGCACTAATTATAGGATTTGTAGATTTACTTCCTATATTTGGCTCAGGAACATTTATGGTGCCGTGGGCAGTTATAACTGCATTTATGGGAGATTATAAGCTAGCTCTTGCAATTTTAATATTATGGGCTATTATTTCAGTAGTACGACAATTTTTAGAACCAAGAATTGTAAGTGGAAATATAGGAATTCACCCAATTTTTACATTAATTGCAATGTATACTGGATTTAAATTCATAGGAATTTTAGGAATGATTATTGGCCCAATTATTTTAATAATTTTGAAAAATATTTTTGCTACTTTTATTGATAAAGGAGTTGTTAAGTCTATACTTGAAAGGTGAATAAATGTCCACCAGCTAGGCTGGTGGACATTTATTCACTTATAATACAGTTGAAGTACTTACAAAAGAATCATCTGGAGGGTACACATATTCATCATTTGGCTTTTCTATTTTCTTAATTTTTTCTATTTTAATAACAGGAATTTCTCCGTGATAATCACCTTTTGTAATAGTTCCTTCAATTTCTACCCAAGTATCATTTTCAAAAGTCATATTATCATTACACTCACATAAAAATCCTACCACTAATGTTTGACTATCAGAAGAAATAATCATATTTCTAGCCAAAACAAATTGCTTATTATTAAAATCAAACATACGGTACACATAGCCCGAAAATTTAACTCTTTGCCCAATATAAGTATTTAAATCATCATGAACACTTTTTAAAACATTAGTATAGTTATTAGGTGTTATTTCATAAATATCTTTTTTAGAAATTGTATCATTAGTTTTAAAAAAGTTATTTCCTAAAATTCTATATACAATAATTATTGTAATTATTATAATAATTGCAAACAATATTCCTAAAAAAATTTTTCCTAATTTATTACCATCTAACTTCATATTACAAATAAACATAAAGAGCCCACCTTTTAAAATTCATTTGATAAAATGTATGAAATTAAAATTATATATATTCCTAATAAGTTGCAATTATCAATAAAATAGTATATAATGGGTTACAAGTTAGTTAATTCGCTTAAATAGTACTAGTTTTCTTGTTTTTCAAATGCCCGTTGCTGGACAGTAATTTCATAGAAGTAACTCAGAACGGGACCTCTCAAAACTGCGAAAAATAGTACTATTTAAGCTTTAGTGTAATTACTATTAAATTATAATAATTTTCTTGCGATTTTAACGCAAAAGTGGTATAGTATATAAGACATTAAAAATTAGGAAGGAATGGCAAATATGGGCTTATTTAAAACATATAGTGAAAAAGAAGTAAAAAGAATAAAACCATTAGTTGAAAAAATTAATAGTTTAGAACCAGAAATTCAAAAATTAACAGACACTCAGTTACGAGAAAAAACAACTGAGTTCAAAAAACAGTTACAAGAAGGAAAAACTTTAGATGATATTCTTCCAGAAGCATTTGCAGTAGTTAGAGAAGCTTCTAAAAGAGTATTAGGAATGCGACATTTTGACGTGCAATTAATAGGTGGAATTATACTTCACCAAGGTAGAATTGCAGAAATGAAAACTGGAGAAGGAAAAACTTTAGTTGCAACACTTCCAGTATATTTAAATGCCTTAACAGGAAAAGGAGTTCATGTTGTTACTGTTAACGATTACCTAGCAACCAGAGATAGTGAATGGATGGGCAAACTATATAAATTTTTAGGTTTAACAGTTGGCTTAGTAATAGCAGGAATGGAGCCAGACCAAAAAAGAAAAGCATATAACGCTGATGTTACCTATGGTACAAACAATGAATTTGGTTTTGACTACTTAAGAGATAATATGGTTATTTACAAAGAGCAATTAGTACAAAGAGAGTTAAACTACGCAATCGTAGACGAAATTGATAGTATTTTAATTGATGAAGCTCGTACACCACTTATTATTTCTGGTAGAGGTGCACAATCATCAGATTTATATAAAAAAGCTGATAGCTTTGTTAGAAGATTAACACCTAAAGTAATAGTAGAAGAGGATGTTAAAGACGAAGAACAAGAAGCAGATAACGAAAAATACGACTATATAGTAGACTTAAAAGCAAAATCAGCTTCATTAACACAAAAAGGTATAAAAAAGGCAGAGCAAGAATTTAACCTAGAAAATTTTAATGATATAGATAACTCAGAAATAGTTCACAATGTTAACCAAGCACTTCGTGCACATGGCATTATGAAAAAAGATATAGACTACATTGTAAAAGATGGAGAAGTTTTAATTGTAGATGAATTTACAGGAAGAATTATGTATGGAAGAAGATACAATAATGGTCTTCATCAAGCGATTGAAGCAAAAGAAAATGTTAAAATAGCAGATGAATCTAAAACTTTAGCAACTATTACTTTCCAAAATTACTTTAGAATGTATAATAAACTTTCTGGAATGACAGGTACTGCCATGACAGAAGAAGCAGAATTTGAAGAAATATACAAATTAGACGTTATTGAAATACCTACAAACAAACCAATGGTACGCCATGACAATCACGATATAATTTATAAAAATGAGGCAGCTAAATTCAGAGCAGTAATTAACGATATTAAACAAAGCCATGCAAAAGGTCAACCAGTGCTAGTTGGTACAGTTTCAATTGAAAAATCTGAAAAATTAAGTAATATGCTTAAAAAAGAAGGAATTAAGCATGAAGTATTAAATGCTAAATTCCATGAAAAAGAAGCTCAAATTATAGCACAAGCTGGTAAATACGGTGCTGTTACAATTGCTACAAATATGGCAGGTCGTGGTACAGATATTATGCTTGGCGGTAATAGTGAATATTTAGCAAAAGAAGAACTAAGAAAGCAAGGATATTCAGAAGAACAAATAGAACAAGCCACAGCATTTAACGAAACAGATGACCAAGAAATATTAAATTCAAGAAAGAAATTTAAAGAATATAAAGATAAATATGACCAAGAAATAAAAGAAGAAAAACAAAAAGTTCTTGATGCAGGGGGCTTAAAAATAATTGGTACAGAACGTCACGAATCAAGAAGAATAGATAATCAGCTTCGTGGACGTAGTGGTCGTCAAGGAGATCCAGGAGAATCTACATTCTATATTGGCTTAGATGATGATTTAATGAAACTATTTGGAGGAGATGTTATTACTAGAGTATATAACACTTTAGGTGCAGATGAAGATATGCCACTTCAAGCAAAAATTCTTTCAAATGCCGTTGAATCTGCCCAAAGAAAAGTTGAAGGAAGAAACTTTAGTATTCGTAAAAATGTACTTCAATATGATGATGTTATGAATGTTCAAAGAGGTATTATTTATGACGAAAGAAGAAAAGTTCTAGATGGTGAAAACTTAAGAGAACATATTTTAAAAATGGTAGACTCTTTAGCAGAAGAAACAGTATCTGAATTCTTATCAGATCCAGATAATATGAATGTAGAAGCATTTATGCAAGATATTTTAGTAAACTTTGGAATTACAGAACTAGAATCTACTAAAGATAATAAAATTAAACCACAAAATGTTTTAGAAGAATTAACTAAAAAAGCACACGAAATTTACGAAGAAAAAGAACAAACAATTGGCGAAAGCAATATGAGAGAACTTGAAAGAATAATTATGCTTAAAATAGTAGACGAAAGATGGATGGACCATATTGACGCCATGGATGAACTTAAAAATGGTATTGGCCTTCGTGCTTATGGTCAAAAAGATCCAGTTGTTCAATACAGAATTGAAGGTGCAGATATGTTTGACCAAATGATATTAGATATTAAAACAGATGTAGTAAAATTCCTAATGAATGCTAGAAAAAGAGAAAATGGTGTTCAAAGAACATCTACTATAAAAATAACAGGTCAAGGACTAGATAATTCTAATTTAGAAGGAACGGAAGGAGTGGCTCCTACAAAATCAGCTCCTCAACAACCAATAGTAAATAAAGAGCCACAAGTAGGCAGAAATGATCCATGCCCTTGCGGAAGTGGGAAGAAATACAAGAACTGTTGTGGAAAAAACGCATAAATAAAGGGTTTGCAGATTTTTGAAAAATGAAA
>CANQCT010000011.1 GCA_947589835.1 uncultured Clostridia bacterium | reverse complement strand
AAAACATTGACAAAAAAATTAAGCTTGTTTCTAAGCCTATATTTGAAATTGGAAAAATCTTACTGTCAAACTACGGAATTATGGAGGTTAACTTTAATATGAGCAAAATATATGAAAAATATCTTAAGCTAAAGTCTAGTTCTAATTATGAAAAAAACACTTTATATTTATTTAAAAGTGGTATATTTTTTATTTTTATTGATAATGATGCTAAGCTTGCATCTAATTTATTAAATTTAAAGCTTGTTAAATTAAATGATGCATATAGATACATTATCAATTAGTCAAATTTATAATTATTTATATGATATTCAAAAGAGATTAAAAGATATATAAAGTAGATTTTTTATAATATTTTTGGTAAAAAGGTTGCATATTTGAATTAAAACCTGTATAATATTTAGGTATTAACATTTAGGGGTATAGTGTTAATGGTAGCACATCGGTCTCCAAAACCGCTTGTGAGGGTTCGAATCCTTCTACCCCTGCCAAAAAGGAGAAATAGTTAAAATCTATTAATAAATAATATGGAAAAATTAAAAGAATTAATAAAAAAAGTATGTAACAAAGAGGTTATTTCTTATTTAATATTTGGTGTATTAACTACACTTGTTAATCTTATTATTTCATACATATTAAAAGCTTTTTTACACATAGAAGAAAATATTGCTAGTACAATTGGTATTGTAGCTTCTATTTTGTTTGCATATTTTACAAATCGCAAATGGGTATTTAAATCTTATGCTAATACATTAAAAGAAAAGTTTATTGAGTTTGGCAAATTTATACTAGGTAGAAGTTTTACAATGGTTGTAGAAATTGTAGGAGTATTTTTACTTGTTAATGTTGTTCATAGTTTTTATGGTATGTTTAGCGATAATATAGCATTTATAATAAATAAGGCTATTATTACTGTTATTGTTATTATTCTTAATTTCTTTATTAGTAAATTTTTTACTTTTAAAAATTTATCTAAAAAAAATGTTAATAAGGAATAATTTTTTATATTATTTATTTCATTATTAATATTGAAAATAATTATGTATAGTTTTAACTATATTTAAAAGAATAAATTGGGGGCTACTAGAACGGAGGTATTATTTTTATGTCTAGTAGTTTTTTTAAGCCTATTATTACTTTTTTTGCAGTTTTAAGTTTTTTTATAATTTTTATATCTTGTTTTTTTGGTCCTAGCATTATTTTAGGTTCTTCTAGTTTTTTAGATGATACTTATTATTCTTTTGATCCAAATGCCGAATATGTATGGCCTACTCCACGGTTATACTACTATTAATTCATATTTTGGAAAAAGAAGTTCTCCAACTGCTGGTGCTTCTACCTATCATAAAGGAATTGATATTGGTGCTCCTCAAGGTAGTAGTTTTATTGCGGTTTGCAAAGGTAAAATTACATATACTGGCTTTTTAGGCGGAGGTGGCTATACTATTACTCTTTCTGTTAATAATATGAAAATTACTTATTGCCATGTTTCTCCTAATTATATTGTAAAAGTTCGGAGATGTTGTTGAAAAGGGCGAGGTTATTGGGTATGTTGGCCCTAAAAATGTTTATGGGGTTCCTCGGAAACCAATATAAAGACGCCAATGGTAATCCTACCAATGGCGCCACTACTGGACCTCATTTACATTTAGGCGTACGTATTAATAATGAGTATATTAATCCTTTAAGTTTATTTGAAGATTATTAATTACATATCTTCATCTTCTTCATCATTTTCATCAATGTCTTCGTCATAATCAATGCTTTCGCCTTTATCATTTTTATTTGGATTTGTGTCTTCTTCAGCATCATAAGTTAAAGCTTGATTTTTAATACAATCATGATTGCAATGTGGACAGTCATTTTCATATTCGTCTTCGTCTGCATTCCAATCTAATTCAATAACATTATGACATTCTGGACACTCTACCTCTGTATTTGTGTCACTATTTATATCTGCAACAAAATCATGATTACAGTAAGGACATGTTATTTCAAATTCGTAAGATTCATCATCTTCATAAATATCATTTTCAATTCCGTCAACTGCTTTTTGAATAGAGTCAAGTTTGTTTTCTACTTCTTTTTGCTTTTCTTCTACTTCTTTGACTCTTAAGTCTGTAACATAAGTTAAACGGTCAATAATATCCATAAATATAACAGAAAGTTCTTGAAATTTAGTAATAACAAAGTTTCTTTCGTTTTCATCTTGAATATTATTTTCTAATTCTTTTAAAATTTGTTGATAACGACTTTTTAAATCTGACATAGCTTTTGCTACTTCCTTCCGATTAAACTCTTTCCATATACTCTCCAGTTCTTGTGTCTATACGAATAACATCTCCAATATTTACAAACATTGGAACTGAAATTTCATAACCATTTTCTAATGTTGCTGGTTTTCCTGAAGTAGTTGTTGTGTTACCAGCAAATCCTGGTTCTGTATATGTAACTTGTAATTCAACAAACATTGGTGGTTCTACTGAAAATACATTTCCTTTATATGATAAAATTTTAACATTCATATTTTCTTTTAAGAATTTTAAACTGTCACCAAGTTGTTCTTTGTTAAGTGGTAATTGCTCATATGTTTCATTATCCATGAAATAGTATATTCCACTATCATTATATAAGTATTGCATTTCTTTCTTTTCAATTTCTGCTGCTGGATATTTTTCAGATGGGTTGAATGTTTTTTCAATAACTGCTCCTGAAATTACGTTTTTTAATTTTGTTCTAACAAAAGCTGAACCCTTTCCTGGTTTTACATGTTGAAATTCAACTACTTTAAATACGTTTCCATCCATTTCAAATGTTGTACCATTTCTAAAATCTCCTGCCATATATACTTCTGCCATAATTAATTTCCCCTTTCAAATTACATTTTATTATATCTTTTAATTACATGCTTTTATATTATACACCTTTATTGGCGTAAAATCAAGTGTTTTGTTTATAGCTTATATACTGACCTGTCCCTAACTGCTTGAAAACGAGCAATTGGACCTGGCCCCACTACCCCACTACTATATAATTCTTGTCTGATTTTGTTAAATTTATGCAACCAGATTTTGTAATTAATACAGTATCTTCTATTCTAACTCCGAATTTTTCTGGTATATATATTCCTGGCTCGTTTGTAACTACCATATTTGCTTTTAAGGTATTATCATTGCTTTTATTTATAGAAGGGCTTTCGTGAATATCTAAGCCTACTCCATGGCCTAAGCTATGAACTAAACTATAACCGTGTAATTTAAAGTCATTATCTACATTTCTAAAAAGAATTCGAATTTCTGCCCCTTCTTTCATATCTTTTGCGGTTTGTAGTTGGTTTGAAAGAACTAAGTCATAAATTGGTTTAATATCTTCTGGAATAAAGCCTGCAAATATGGTTCTTGTCATATCTGAGCAGTAGCCTTTATATTTACAGCCAAAGTCTATTGTAATTGGATCTCCTGCCTCTATTTTTTTATCTGTTGTTTTGGCATGTGGTTTAGATGAGTTTTTTCCAGATGCTACAATTGTTTCAAATGAAAGTCCATCTGCGCCATTTTCAAAAAAATATTTTTCTATTTCATAGGCAATTTGCTTTTCTGTCATTCCTATTTTTATATAATTTATTAAATGGCTAAAACAGCTATCTGTTAAGGTACATGCTTTTTTTAAATATTCAAGCTCTGTTTCATCTTTAATCATTCTTTGTTTTTCTATAATTCCATCTGTTTCTTCTAAGTTGTTAGCTTTGTATCTTTGCATATATTTTTTGTAGGTTGCATAAGTTATATAGTTTTCTTCAAATCCAACATTTTCGCAAAAAGAGAAAAAGTTTTCATAATCATATTCACTAATATCTACTAAGTTTGATACAATAATTCCATCATCTATTGTTATTATTGATTTTACTTCTTCTAAGTATCTGCTATCTGTTATATAATAGTTTTCTTTTCTTGTGATTAGTAATACTCCCTCAGCATTAATTCCTGTTAAATATCTAATATTAACAGGATTTGAAACAATCATCCCTTGCATATTTAGTCCATTAATTTTTTCTCTTAACCACTTAATTTTTTCGTTCAATTAGATCACCTACAAATCTATATTTATTATTGGTTTATATAGTTAGTTTGCTTACATAGTACTAGTTTTTTTGTTTTTCAAATGCCCGTTGCAGTTGGTAGTTCAAAGAAGAAAGTCAGAACGGGACCTTTCAAAACTGCAAAAACGAGTACTATGTAAGCTTTAATGTAATTATAATTGATATTTAAGTCTTGTTAGCCTTGGTATAAGCCTAAAGTGAAAATTTTAAAAACTATTGTTAGTAATAATTCAAATGGTGTAAACATTAAAATAAAGCACGCTGCTACAATAAATGGGCCAAATGGTATGTATTCACTTGATTTTTTTCTTTTGAAGATTAAAATTCCAATACTAATAATTGCTGCTAGTAAAAATGCTATTACTGAAACTATTATAATTGGAAACCATCCAAAAAATAGCCCTAATGCCCCCATTAGTTTTACATCTCCAAAGCCCATTGCTTCTTTTCCTGCAATTATTCCCCCTATTACATTTATAATTAGGAAAATTCCTCCACCTACAAGCATTCCTAGTATGCTATCGGAAAATACATTTAGTCCACGGCTTGTATCTGATATTGTTGTTATAAATGTAAATAAAAGTCCTGTTTCAAATAGTGTTAAGTTTAGTCTATTTGGAATAATTTGAAGTTTTAGGTCAATGCAAAATACTGATAAAAGCATTGGCACTAAGACCATATATTTTAAAAATTCCAAACTTATTCCAAACATATATAGTAAAACTACGTACATAATTGCAGTAATTGTCATTAATATATATTTTGGCTTATAATGTTTTAAATATTCAGTAAAAAAATCTTTTGAAAAAATTTTTTTATTTTTAGGTAGGGCTTCGTTACACCAATCTACAAATTGCCCAACAAATAGGCCTATTATACCTACTAATACATAATTTAAAATATGAATATCATTTATATACATTTGTGCTCTCCTTTTTAAAAGCAATATTTTGCTTTTATAGTTCTTCCTTTGATTAGCTTTTTGGGGTTTATTTATTGCTTTTTGGTTTTATTTATTGCTTTTTTGTTTTAAGTTTTGCTTTGTTTATTTTTTAGTTTTTGCTAATTTGCTTTAAATATTTGTTAATTATAATTTGTTCTATTGGTCTTTTTATTTTTGTAATAAATATATCCTTTTCATCTATTGGCTTTACTAAAATAGGAAACATATTGCTTTTATTAGCTCCTACTACATCTGTTAAAATTTGATCCCCTACTACTCCAATTTCGTTTGGCTCTAGTTTAAGTATTTCTTTTGCTTTATTAAATCCTTTTTTTAAAGGCTTTTGGGCAAAATAAATATATGGAATATTTAGCTTATTTGCTACATTTTCTACTTTATTTTTATGATTAGAGTTTGATAATATGCATAATTTTATTCCTTGTTGTTTTAAATTTTCTGCCCATTTTTCTGCACCTTCAAGTAGGTTTTTGTTATAGTCAATTAAAGTATTATCTATATCTAAAATAAGACCTTTTAAATTATATTTTTTTAATGTAGAAATATTTATTTCTTTTACGTTATTTAAATAAAGTTTTGGATATAATTTCATGTTGCCTCCAATTTTTTAGGTACTTTTCTTTTATTATATTATCAATACGTTTAACTTTTGTCAAGAAAAACTGCATATCAATTAAGATATGCAGTTTATTTTTTAGTTTTGCGATAATAAAGTTTCAAAATTTTTAAAAATTATTATATTTACACAAACTTTCCGATATTCTCATTTTGTAAAATAAACTTTTTGCCTCTATTTCAATTCTTACTACTTGCAAAATCTGTGCTTTCCTATTACTACTGTTACTGGTCTTGACCAAATCCACTTATTTGTTGCAGTGTTTGGATTAAAATAGTATATTGCTCCATAAGTTGGATCCCAGCCATTTAAGGCATCTTGTGCTGCTTTTTTGGCTGTAGCATTTGGTGTTAAGTTTATTTGCCCATCTGATACTGCTGTAAATGCTCCTGGCTGATAAATAACACCTGCTACAGAATTAGGAAATTTGCTACTTTTTACCCTATTTAATACTACTGCAGCTATTGCTACTTGTCCTGTATAGCTTTCCCCTCTTGCTTCTCCATAAATTATTCTTGTAAGCAAATTTAAATCATTAGAAGTAGTTGAACCAGAGCCAGAATTATTAGAAGAACTTGTAATTCCCATGGCTGCTAATGTTTTTGCGCCTGCAATTCCATCTACTGTAAGTCCATTTTTAGACTGAAAATACCTAACTGCTGCTTGTGTTTGGCTTCCATAAATTCCATCTATGCTTCCTTTATAATAGCCCCATCTTTTTAATTTTGTTTGTATTTGCGTTACTTCGTTTCCCCTAGAGCCATATTTTGATAATGCTTCTAACTCATTATTTCTGAAAAATATGTTATATGAAATAAATAAACTAAATGTAATAGTAATTATTAGCATCATTATTATTCTTTTTTTGTTTTTTAGCATAAAAATACACCACTTTCTGATTAATTTTATACATATTTTAACCAAAAGTGGTGTTTTTATGCATTTTAAGTTTTATAATTACAATTTATAAATTTTAGAGTTGCCACTTGCTTCTTTGTATATATTTTTTCGTGCTTTAGCCATAGAAAAAATATATACAAAACTTTTGGCACGTGGTGGCTAATATCACATAATTAGAAAATTCCTACTATGTTGCCATTTTCGTCTAAATCTATTTTTTCTGCAGATGGAACTTTTGGAAGTCCTGGCATTGTAACTATTTTTCCTGTTAATACTACAATAAATTCTGCACCTGTTCGTAATGCTACATCTTGTACATGAATGTTAAATGGTTCTTTACATTCTAAGTTTTTAGCATCATCTGAAAAAGAATATTGTGTTTTTGCAATACAAACTGGTAAATTGCTATAACCTAATTTTTCAATTTCTTTTATTTTGTTAATGGCTTCTTCTGAAAACTCTATATCTTGTGCTCCATAAACTTTAGTAGCAACTGCTTTTATTTTTTCTATTATAGGCTCTTCTAATTCATAAGCATAAGTAAAGTTAGATGGTTTTTCTACTAATTTTGCTACTTTTTCTGCTAAGTCTTTAGCTCCTTCTCCACCTTTTTCCCAGCTTTCTATTAGGCTTAATTCTATTCCTTTTTCCTGTAATTTTTCTTTTAAGAAATTAATTTCTTTTTCTGTATCATGTGTGTATTTATTAATTCCTACAATTACATTTAAGCCATAACGATCTTTTAGGTTTTCTACATGTCTTTCTAGGTTTGCAAATCCTCTTTCTAAGTATTCTAAGCTTTCTTCTTTTATGTTTTCTTTTGGCATTCCACCATGATATTTTAATGCTTTAATTGTTGCTACACATACTACTGCATCTGGCTTTATGTTTGCTTTTCTACATTTTATGTCTAAGAATTTTTCTGCTCCTAAGTCTGCACCAAAACCAGCTTCTGTAACAACATAATCTCCTAATTTTAAAGCAAGTTTTGTTGCAATTACGCTGTTGCAACCATGTGCAATATTTGCAAATGGTCCACCATGTACTAGTGCTGGTGTATGCTCTAAACTTTGTACTAGATTTGGATTTATTGCATCTTTTAAAAGAACTGTCATTGCTCCATCTGCTTTTAAATCTCTTGCTGTAATAGGTTTATTTTCTTTTGTATAGCCTACTATAATATTTCCAAGTCTTCTTTTTAAATCATTTATATCTGTTGCTAAGCAAAAAATTGCCATAATTTCAGATGCAACGGAAATATCGAATCCGTCCATTCTTGGTACAACATTTTTTTCTTTCGAAAGTCCGGTGTTTACTTGCCTTAATTGCCTATCGTTTAAGTCAACACATCTTTTCCAAACTACTCTATCAAAACCTAGTTCATTTCCAAAATATATGTGGTTGTCAATCATACTAGATAGTAAATTATTTGCAGATGTAATTGCATGAATGTCTCCTGTAAAATGCAAATTTATGTCTTCCATTGGAGCTATTTGGCTATGTCCACCACCTGTTGCTCCACCTTTTATTCCAAAAACAGGACCTAAAGATGGCTCTCTTAAAGCTAAAACTGCATTTTTACCTATTTTTCTTAAACCATCTGCTAAACCTATTGCCATTGTTGTTTTGCCTTCTCCAAGTGGTGTTGGATTAATTGCAGTAACTAATATTAATTTTCCATTTTTTTTATTTTTTAGTCTTTCATATACTTTTGGAGAAATTTTTGCTTTATATTTTCCGTACTGTTCTAAATCATCTTCTTGTATATTAACGCTTTGTGCTATTTTGGTAATAGGTTTTAATTCTGTATTTCTTGCTATTTCTATATCTTCCATTTTTATTATAATTCCTCATATAATATATTTAGGTTTTTAAAAGGTTACCTATAAACCTTCATATAGCTAAAATATATACAAAACCGCTGTGGCTACTCTAAAATTTATAATTAGCTGTGAATAGTAACTTATTTATATATGTCCCAAAAGCGACACTTTGTCGCATTAAGAAACGTCCCTAATGCGACAGTTTGTCGCTTAAAGAAACTTCTCCAACGCGACACTTTCCTAAGCGACAATTAAGCCAACAATTAAGCCAATAAGTGCTCCCACAAATACTTGCACAGGTGTGTGTCCTAAAACTTCTACTAACTTTTCTTGAACTTCTACTCCGCTAAGTCCTGGTGTTTGAACAATTTTGTTTAATAGTTTAGCTTGCTTTCCGGCTGCGCGCCTTACTCCTGCTGCATCATACATAACAACAAAAGAAAAAATAAGTGCTATTCCAAATTCTGGAGATTGTACTCCTAAATCTTTTGCTACCATTGTTGTTAATGCTACCACAACAGCTGAGTGTGAACTTGGCATTCCGCCTGCTTGTAATATTCTTTTAAAATTTATTTTTTTTGTTTTTATTAAATCATATACAAACTTAAATAATTGAATTGCAAACCATACTAAAAATGGCACAATTATATATTTGTATTGTCCTATAAAAGTAATAATCCCCTTCATCATTTTCTAATCCTCATTATCTTCCTGCATAAAATTTTCTTCTTTAATTTTATCTCCATCTTTTAATAAAATGCTAATTCTTTTTTCTGCATTTTCTAAAAGTTCATTACATTTTTTTGAAAGTTCCATACCTTCTTCAAATTTGCTAACTGAAGCTTCTAAGTCTAAGTCACCTTTTTCTAGTTCCTTTGCTATTTGCTCTAAGTTTTTTATAGCTTCTTCAAAATTTAAGCTTTTTTCTTTTTTTTCTGCCATTTTATTTATACCTTTAATTATATTTAGGTTTTTATGGCTATACCTATAAACCTATTTTTAAATTTCAAACTACTTTTAAGCCTATTTTTTACATATTTTTAGCTCATTTTTAAAGTTACATTTCTTTTACTATTCCTGTATCTACATCTACTGTGTAGAATTTAATTGTTTGTGTTGTGGTTATATCATAAACTGTTACTCCGTATTTTCCATCATTTTGAATGCTTACATTAAATGATACATCGTCTAAGCTTCCCCACTTTTTCTTCCATTCTTCTTTAACTAAATTAATTGCTCTTGTTTCTTTTGGAGTCATTACATTATCATTATTAATTTCATTTTGATCTTCATTACTGCTAGTGTTTGTGTTAGTATTTTGATCCTTTTCTTTGTTTTCTTCTACATTATTTTCATTATTTTTAGGCTCCTCAAAAATGTCATTAATCATATTATCAAGTCCAGAGTCAGCATTTTGTAGTAACTCATTTTCATCTGTTGCATTAGCATTCATTGGCTCTGTTTTATTCATATATACTGCGCATAAAATACCAAATATTAATAAAATAATTGCTATAATTAGTAATGTGCTTTTCGTTCCTTTACTCATAAAAAATTCCTCTTTTCCTTACTTAAATAATTTTTGCATTTGTTTTTTTATTATAAATGAATTTATATTATTTTGATATTGATTTTTATTAGTTTACATTATTTTTGCGTTTGCTTGTCCATCTTGCATACGAATTTGAATTTCTTCGCCTTTGGATAATTGTTTTACACTTTTTACTACTTTTCCGATTATTTGAAACAATGCTATATCCTCTAGTTAGTGTTTTTAGTGGGCTTAAAGCATCTAATTTTAATATGGCATTTTGTGCTTTTGTTTTTTCTTGTTGCATTTTTTGCCCAATATTATAATTTAATTCTTTTACAATAGAATCAATTTGCATATACATTTCGTTTACTTTTTGTAGTGGATTTGTGAATACTCTGCTTGCCATACATTTTTCGTATTGTAATCTCATTAATTGTGTTTTTTTAAGTAGTGCTTGCTTGTATCTAACTTGATATTTATTTAAACTATCTTTAAGCAGTGCTACATCTGGCACTGCAAGCTCTGCAGCAGCAGATGGTGTTGGTGCTCTTAAATCTGCTACAAAATCTGATATTGTAAAATCTGTTTCATGGCCTACTGCAGAAATAATTGGTATTTTTGAGTTATAAATTGCTCTAGCTACAACTTCTTCATTAAATGGCCACAAGTCTTCAAGAGAACCCCCTCCTCTTGCTATTATTAAAACATCTGCTAGGTTCTTTTCGTTCATAAGCTCTATGCCTTCTGCTATTTTAATAGATGCACCTTCTCCTTGTACAGGAACTGGAAGCAGTTTTATATAAACATTTGGATTTCTTCTAGTAGATACATTTATAATATCTTTAATTACACTACCTGTATTTGATGTTAAAACACCTATTGTTCTAGGAAACATTGGTATTTGCTTTTTATGCTCAGCACTAAAAAGCCCTTCTTTTTCTAGTTTTTCTTTAAGTTCTTCATAGGCTGCTCGTAAGTCTCCAATTTTTCCAAGCTGTTTCATTGCTTTTGCATATAGCTGATAAGTACCGTCTCTTTCAAAAACAGAAACACTGCCTAATACAATTACTTTCATTCCATCTGTTAATTTAAAGTCTAAATGAGATGTATATGTTTTAAACATTATACTTTTTATTAAAGAATTTTCGTCTTTTAATGTAAAGTAAATATGGCCTGTGTAGTGATATTTGCAATTAGATATTTCTCCTTCTACTAAGACATTGGCAAAATACTCATCATCTTCGAACTTTGATTTTATGTATTTATTTAATTCACTTACACTAATTGGATTATATGTCATTTTTTATAACTATTCCTTTCGAAGTTAGAAAATAATTAACTTTTTGCATTTTTTTTAAATGTTATATGCTCTTTTTTGAATTTAATTTTTTATATAGCAAGATTATAATTATTTTCTAGCTTTCTTCTACAACGCCAGATTGCTTTATAATATTTGCTAAAATTCCATTAATAAAAGCTGGTGAATTTTCGTCACCATATTTTTTTGCAAGTTCTACTACTTCATTTACTACTACTTTATATGGCACTTTTGAATAAATAATTTCATATATTGCTAATTTTAATAAAGTAAGATTTATTTTAGAAATTCTACTAATATCCCATTTTTCTTTTAAATTTTTAGATATATAGTTTATAATTTCTGTTTTATTTTTTTCAATGCCTTTTACTGTGCTTATTATATATTTTTTTGCTTGTTCTTCTTCTACTTCTTGCTCTTTTAAAAATATGGCTATTTGTTCTTCTTCTTCTGAGTTAGAAATTTTTTGTATTTCTAAGCTATATAATAATTCAAAAGCTAATTGTCTGGTTTGAGTTCTTGTCATTACATTTTCCCCTCGCATAATATTTTTTATATTAATGTTACAATCTATCTATAAAATGTTTTAGTCTATCTTTTACATTTTCTTTATTGTGTTGAAAATAATTTCCTAAATAAATACAAACAATAATTAAAGCAATAGCAATAACCAATTTATATAAGTTTGTGCAAAATAATAAAATTGCTAAAACAAGACCTACTAAGAACCCTAAAATAGCTCCTCCATATTTATCACAAAATACTTTAAAATTATCCATTATTACTTACCCTTCCTTTCCTTAAAGAGCCATATCTTTTACTTTAATATTAACCTCTTTTACTTCTAGGTCTGAAGCTCTTTTAATTGTTGATTTAATTTTTGTTTGTAAGTTACTTGATAGTTCTTTTATAACTGCATCTTCTTTTACGTTTAAATTTACGTATACTTTTACATTATTTTCTTTATCTAATTCTACTTTTGTGGTAACATTTTCTGCACTTTCAAATCCTTTTACTACTCCGTTTACTAGGTTTTCTAAAGTTTCTTTTGTAATTAATAGTTTGCCATCTGAATTTTCTAATAAAATACCATTTTTGTAATCTATATCTTCTTTTGAGCTTGATTCAAAAAATATGCATTTAATGGCTAGTAAAATGAAGGCAACATTCATTCCTAATATTATATTAGAAATAACTTCATTATATCTTATTTGTTTTAAAACATTGTAAATAAAATCAATATTTATCCACCCAAAAATTACAAGACACATAACAATAGAAAAAATTAAAACTAAAGTTGAAAATAATGCTAGTCCAATTCTATCTAAAATTTTCATTTTTTTAAATCCCTCCTATTATTAGAGCTATTGAAAATATGCGCATAATATAGTTCAGTAATATAGGCACGGCATGTTTTAGGTATCCGTGCCTATACTATAATTTTACTAGTTATTATCTGGTGTTTGAGTAGCTTGCATATTTTCTGTACTAACTCCTTGAATATGTACATTAACTTCTACTACTTTTAAACCTGTCATATTTTCAACAGCTTTTTTTACTCTGTTTTGAATTTCAAAAGCTACATCAGGAATTCTAGTTCCATATTCTACTATAATGTTTACATCTATTTTAGTTTCTTTTTCTCCTGATTCAACTTTGATTCCTTTTGATAGATTTTTCTTTCCACTAAGTACTTCAGAAATTCCACCTGCAAATCCTCCAGACATTTCTGCTACTCCTGGGACTTCAGCTACTGCAACTCCTGCTATAACAGCAATTACATCATCAGCTATTTTTATATTAGTATTGCTTTCTAATGCAACTTCTCCGTGAACCTCTTCTTCGTTTATTTCTTTATTTTCTTCCATAATAAATAATCCTCCTTTTCTTATGATAGTATAAGTATATCAATTCTATTAAAAATTTACAACTGTTTTTTAAAATTTTATATAGAATTCTATTTGTTAAAAAAATATATTAAGTTTTTGTTACAGAAATATTACAGACAACTAGCTTTCATAAGTTTTCTTCGTTAAAACTATTATCAAGTAACTAGAATTCGTTACTAATTAATGTTTTTATAGTTAACCCGCTCGAATAGTACTAGATTTCGTTTTAAAAAGCCCTTTAAATTGCATTTCTGTAATTTAAAGGGCCCTTGTGGTTAGAGCTTTAGTTAATAGCTCTTTTTGAGAGTGGATTTTAGTCCGGTCTCACCGTGGAAATGGCTGTAACCAAGATGAAGTTTGTTTTTCCATCTTTGTCCTCTAATACGATGCACTCTTTGCTGTAGTCAAGAACAGTTCCTTTCAGCTGGAATCCATTCAACATGAACACAGTAACCCTTGATTTGTTGGACTTTACATTGTGAAGCATGTCACTAAGAATTCCCTCTGTTAACCGTTCAGTAGAGGGACTCCACGGTTCGTATTTGTAATTGCTCGGCATGATGTTTACACTCTCTTTCATAATTTTTTGCAAGGTTGTTACCTTGTATAAATATTATTATACCAGATTTTTATGAAAAGGTCAAATTATGTGAATTTTTTAAGCTATTTATATAATTAAAATTTAATTTTAATAAGTATTACACTATATAAATATTATTGTTAAAGCTAATACAATTTACTCTAGTATGCTTCCTGCTTGCAGCCTATTTCCTCGTAAAAAGTCTTCTACTGGCATTTTTTTAGCATTTTCAGCTTGAAGTTCTAAAACTTGAATTATGCCATCATCTTTGGCTTTTATGAATAAGCCTTGCTTTTCATCTGCTAATAAAATGGTGCCTGGCATAATTTGAGATAATTTATAATCATATTCTCGCATTTCTTCATATACTTCTAAAAAATCTTTATTGCTTAAGCTTTGTACTTTCCAGAATTTGATTTTCTTATTATTCAAAAATGTATATGCTCCCATAATTGGATTTAAGCCTCTTACTAAGTTTTTTATTTCTTTAGATGTTTTTTCTTCCCAATTTATTTTAGCCATTTCTTTTTCAAGCATTGGAGCCATTGTAAAGTTTTCACCTTGCTTTTGTCTTGGTGCTTTTCCTTCTTCTATTAGTTTTAAAGTTTCTACTAATAATTCTCCACCAATTTTGCTTAAAGTGTCCCAAAGTTCTCCTGTGGTTTCATTTTCACTAATTTCTACTTCTTTTTTTAGTATAATGTCTCCTGTATCCATTCCTGCATCCATATACATTGTGGTAATTCCTGTTACCTTATCTCCATTTAAAACAGCCCATTGAATTGGAGCAGCACCTCTATATTTAGGAAGAAGTGACCCATGCACATTAATACAGCCTAACTTTGGTATATTTAATAATTCTTGTGGCAATATTTTTCCATAAGCCACCACACAAATTACATCTGGATTTAAGCTTTTTATTTGTTCTATAAATTCTTGGTTTTTTCTTACTTTTTCTGGTTGATATATAGTAAAATTTTTTTGAGTAGCATATTCTTTTACAGGAGAGGCTATCATTTTCATACCTCTACCTTTTGGTTTATCGGGATTTGTTACAACAGCTAAAATATTATGTCCGGCATTTGTAATGCTTTGCAAAGATTCTTTTGCAAAGTCCGGTGTTCCCATAAATACAATATTAAGCATAAATATTTTTATATGATATATTTAAATATCATATTCCCCTTTCCTATTTATTTTTTTCATCTTCAGGAGTTACATATTTTAAACTACCTGGAATAATTTTATCTACAAATAGAATTCCTTCTAAGTGATCAATTTCATGAGAAATTGCTTGTGCAAGTAGTCCTTCACCTTTTAATTTTATTTTTTTACCATTTTCATTTAATGCCTCTATAACTACTTCTGCAGGTCTTATTATTTTTGCAAATTCATTTGGAAAACTTAAGCAACCTTCTTCTACCTCTTGCTCACCTTTTTGCTTAATTATTTTAGGATTTACTAATTTTATAGGTCCTTTATCATCATATAAATCTATAACTATTAATCTTTTTAAAAGCCCTATTTGAGGCCCTGCTAATCCTACTCCATTATAGTAATGTAATGTTTCTACCATATCTTCTAGAATTTGCTTAATTTTGTCATCTACTACTTCTACTTCTTTGGATTTTTTTCTTAATATTTCATCCCCATCTTCTCTTACTATTCTAATTGCCATTTTTTTGCCCCCATTTTTCTATTTTGTCGCTTTAGAGACGTTTGTAAAAGCGACTCTTTGCGTTTTTTTAGCACATGTTTGGTTTTACATACTTAATTTCATATATATTTATATACTTTCAAGATGTGTCCCAGAAGTGACAGTTTGTCGCGTTAAGAAACGTCCCTAAAGCGACAAATTATTTGGATTTAAGTCTATTATAACTCTGGTGTTGCCAGTTTTGCTCTCTTTTGTTAAGCTATATTTATTTAATACATCATTCATTAGCTGTATTATTTCTTCACCATATTTGCATTTAATAATTATACGATACCTATATTTATTTTTTATTTTATCTATTGGTGCTGGCATTCCTTGATATAATATAATTCCCAAATTTTCTGTTAATACTCTATTTTTTAAATAACTATGTATTGTTTTTGTAACTTGTGCTCCTTCTGTTTTACTTTTTGATGTAATTCCAATTACTATTATATCGCAAAATGGTGGATATTTCAATTTTTTTCTCATCATAATTTCTGTATTATAAAATAAATTATAATCTTGCTTTTTTGAACATTCTATACTAAAGTTATCTGGATTATATGTTTGTATTATTACTTTTCCTTGGTCTTTTTCTCTTCCTGCCCTTCCCGCTACCTGTGTTAAAAGCTGAAAGGTTCTTTCATTTGCCTTAAAATCTTCAATATTTAGGCTAGTATCTGCTGCTATTACTCCTACTAAAGTAACATTTGGAAAATGGTGTCCTTTTACTACCATTTGCGTTCCTATTAGTATATCTATTGGTTTATTTTTAAATGTGTTTAAAATTTCTTCATGTGAATTTTTCTTTGTAACAGTGTCTATATCCATTCTAATTGTGGTAGCTTCTGGAAAAAGAATATGAATTTGCTCTTCTAGTTTTTGTGTTCCTGCTCCAAAATGTTTTATGTTTTTACTATGACACTCTGGGCATTCTTTTAAAAGTGGTATTTCATATCCGCAGTAGTGACATTTTAACTTTTGCTCTTTTGCATGATAAGTTAAAGTAATGTTGCAATTTTTGCATTTAATAGTGTTTCCACAATCCCTACACATTAAAAAAGTAGAAAATCCCCTATGATTTAAAAATAATATAGTTTGCTTTTTTGCTTCTAAATTTTCTTTTATAGCTTTATATAAAGCTCCACTAATCATTGATTTATTGCCATTTTCTAATTCAAGTCTTAAATCTACTATTTGAACAGTTGGTAAGCTTCCTTTATTTGCTCTTTTGGTTAGTTCTAGCAATGTAATTTTGCCTGTTTTTGCTTTGTAAAATGTGTCTAAATCAGGTGTTGCACTTCCTAAAATAACAGGAATATTTTTTTCTTTTGCTAAATATGTAGCAATTTCTTTTGTATGATACCTTGGTGCCATTTCTGACTTGTATGATTGATCGTGTTCTTCATCTATAATTATTAGGCCCAAATCACAAGCAGGTGCAAAAATAGCTGAGCGTGCACCTATTATAATTTTCGCTGTTCCATTTTTTATTTTATTCCACTGGTCAAATCGTTCTCCTACCGATAGTTTGCTATGAAGTACTGCAACTATATTCTCACCAAAACGTGAAATAAATCTATCTACAGTTTGTGGTGTTAGTGAAATTTCTGGCACTAACATTAAACTTGATTTTCCTTCTTTTAATACTTTTTCTATTAATTGTATATAAACTTCAGTTTTTCCGTGAGCCGTGTTACTCCAAATAGTAAAAACTCTGAATATAGCTTATCATCTATTGCTTCACTAATGGTTTGAAAGGCGTTTTCTTGCTCTTCGGTTAATTTTAATTTTTCACTTTTTTCTACTTTTTTATTAATAAATGGATTTCTTTCTATTTGTTTTTCTACAATTTCTACATATCCATTTTTTTCTAAAGTGTTTACTGTACTTCTACTAACATCTGCAAATATTTCTATATCTGAAAATAATGCACCATCATTTTGCAGTAAAAACTTTAATAATCTAATTTGTTTATCTGTTTTTATTTTTTTACTTTCTATTGCTTCTTCTATTTCATCTATGTCTTTTTTTAAATATACAAAAGAAGCTGATTTTTCTTTAACTCTATTTTCTACAATTTTTGTAGTTGTTCCTGGTGGAAGCATTAATTTAATGCAATCTGAAATATTGCAAAAATATCTTTTTGCCATCCATTTAGCAAGCTCTATTGATGATTTGCTAATATATTCTGTTCCATCTACACCAGAAATTTCTTTTACATTATAAGAAGAATTTTCTTTAATGTTTACAACAAATCCTTCTTCTAAGGTTTTACGATTGCTAAAAGGCACAAAAACTCTACTTCCAATTTGCACTTTTGAAAGTAGGTGTTCTGGTATTTTGTAATCAAATACTCTATTTAATTGTTTTGCATTACTATTTAAAATAACTTCTGCAATCATAGCTTTTCTCCTTGTTTTAATATTGCTATAATATCAAATTTATGTAAAAAAAGCAAGAAAAAAAGGACATCTTTGAAGAGACATCCACTTTTAATTTTTTATGCTTAATTTACTAAAGTATATTTAATTTTGCGCTTAATTTATTGAGTTATATTCGTTTTTTATAATTCCTCGTCTGTTAAGTTATATTCGTTTTTTAGAATTCTTCATCTGTTAAGTTATATTCGTTTTTTATGATTTCTGCAATTATGTTAACAGTTTTTTCTAAGTTATTGTTTTTAATTACATAATCATACATTCCTATTTTAGATTCTTCAAAATCAAATCTATTTAATCTAAGCTGTATTTCTTTAATGCTTAATTTATCTATTCTTTGCTCTAAACGTTTTTGTAGTTCTTCTTTTGGCACTCTTAAAAATATAGTTACTATTTTTAAATCATTTTTTAGTATTCTGCTTAAGTTTTCTACTCCATTTACTTCTATATCTTTAACAATAATTTTTCCGTTTTTAATTTTTTCATTTAAAAGCTTTTTTGAAGTTCCATAGTAATGTTCATGATGAACACTATATTCATATAACTCATCTCTTTTAATCATATTTTCAAATTCTTCTGTTGTAACAAAGTTATAGGTTTCTCCTGGTATATCGTTAGCTCTAGGGGCTCTATCTGTATATGATGGAAGAGATTCTACATTTTCCATTCTTGTAATTAGTTCTTTTTTTATGGTATCTTTTCCTGCTCCAGATACGCCAGATAGTAACACTAACATATAGTCACCTTACCTTCTGCTATTTCGTCTGCTGCTAAAGAAACTGTTGATGGTTCTACTTTTTTAGTAAGTGGTGCGCTTCCTGATGCTAACTGTCTAGCTCTTTTAGAAGTAGCAGTTACTAATTGAAAACGATTATCTACCTTTTTTAATAATTCTAATACTGTTGGTTTTACTAACATAAATTATTCCTTCTTTCTATTTTTATATTTTATGTCAAACTCTTTTTGACGTTTTAGTTTTATGATAACTTTTTTAATATTTTATTTTTTATTCTAACTTTTTACTAATACTTTTAATTTTCTTCCGCTTCATCTTTTTTTGCTACATCTATTTCAAATCTTCCTGCTACTGTTTCTGGTTGTACAGATGATAACACAATATGGTCTGAATCCATAATTATAACTGCTCTTGTTCTTCTTCCACAAGTAGCATCTATGGCTCTGCCCTGCTCTTTTGCTTCTTGTACAAGTCTTTTAATTGGTGCAGATTCTGGACTTATAATAGCAATAATTCTATTTGCTGAAACACTATTTCCAAATCCAATATTAACTAATTGCATAATAAACCTCCTTGATTGCAATTGTTTATGTTGCATGTTTTTTGCATAGCTTTTATATAGCTAGCATTTAGCATTTTTTAATTTATTATTCAATATTTTGTATTTGTTCTCTTATATCTTCTAATTCTGCTTTTAGTTCGATTACCAAATTTGTAATTTCTAATTTCCCAGCTTTAGAGCCAATAGTGTTTGTTTCTCTATTCATTTCTTGTACTAGAAAATCAATTTTTTTACCACAAGGACCTTCTAATGACATTAGCTTAGCAAATTGTGAAATATGACTTTTTAGTCTTGTTAGTTCTTCTTCTGTTGAAAATTTATCAGAATAAATTACTATTTCTTGTGCTAATCTTGTTTGGTCTACTACATCTACTTTTAAAATTTCTTTAATTCTTTCTTCTAATTTTACTACATATTCTTCTACAAGTCCAGTAGAATAATTAGAAATTTCATCGACATTTTTAGCAATAATTTGCAATCTATTTTCTAAATCTTGCTTAATTTTTTCACCTTCTAGCTTTCTCATTTCTACAAAGTTATCTAAGGCATTTTCTAAACATTCAGAAAGTTCATTCCATATTAATTCTGAGGCATCATCTTCAACTTGAACATTTAAAACATCTGGCATTTTAGAAATTTCAGTAGCTCTAAGTCCACTAGATATGTTGTTTTCTTCTGCTAATAATGATAATTCTTCTATATATTTTTTAGCAAGTTCTTTATTTATAATAATATTTTTTCCTTCTAAACCATAATTAGCATAATTAACATATATTTCTATTTTTCCCCTAGATATTCTATTTAAAACCGCTTTTCTTATTTTATCTTCTAAATATAAAAGATTTCTAGGAGTTTTAATAGTAATATCTGCGTATTTGTGATTAACTGAACGAATTTCTACTAAGTATTCTCTTGTTTCTTTTTCTAGTTTGGCTCTTCCAAACCCTGTCATACTGTTCATTACTTTTTCCCCTTGCATATATACTATTTTTTTATCATTTCTTTTATTTCACTTGCAGTGTATTGTTTTTTCATTTTGCAATATATAATAATTGATTTTATTACATAATAGATGCAAAATACATAACTAATAAATACTGTTATTGGAATGAATTTATCTTGCCACATTAAGTTAATATAAAGAAGTGCCATTGTAACAAATGCTAATATTAAAATTTCAATTCCATGAATAGCATATCTGCCACTTTCTTTTTTATAGGCAAATTCAAATACACCAATTGCAATAATTAACATTACCATACTAAATACTTTTATGTCTGTTAAAAACACATTGCTTTGGATATTAATAAATCCTAAAACAATAAAATTAAAGTATATAAGTACCATAATTGCTAATCCTATATTTTGAAATAGCTTTTGTAATAGGTTTTGTTGTTCTTCTTGTGGCATTTTATTATTTGCTTTTATTTCTTTTTTTACTACTCTTTTAATTTCTTCTATTTGATTTTTAGTAAGTGCTTTTTCTTGTTTAGCGTTGTTATATTCTTCTTCATCTTCATCTTGATCATCTTCAATTTCCTCTTGATTTTTAGAAGTTTTTATTTTGTCCCCTGTTTCTTTACTTGCTTCTCCTCTTTTTATTATTTCTTCTTTTTTAGTTTTACTTTTTAAGTTATTTTCTAAATTTTTGGTTGTTTCTTTTTTTAGTTTTTCTTTGCTTGTTTCTGTTTTCTTTTCTAAATCATCTTCTTTTTTGTTTATTACCTCTTCTATAAGTTCATTTTCTACTACCTCTTTTGCCTTTTTGCTAGTACTTGTTTTCTTATTTTCAGGCTTTTTAGTCACTTTTTTTGAGGTACCCCCTTTAGATTTAGTTTCTTTTTTTTCATCTTTTGCTTTACTTGCATTTTTTGGCTCTGCTATAGACTTTGCTTTCTTTTCTGTTTTTTGCTTTTTTGCCTCTTTTAGTTCTTTTGCCATATTTGGCTCTTTTGCAGTTGTAGATTTCTTTTGTTCTTTAGAAGTTGCTTTTGCAGTTGTAGCTGTTTTTTCTGCTTTAGCTGCTAATGATGAACTTCTTTTTTGAACAACTTTTTTAGTATTACCAGTTGCAATTTTTTTAGTTTTGCTAGTTTTGTTTTCTGCTTTGCTTTCTTCGTTTTCTAGTACTTCTTTTTTGGTAGCCATTTTTTCCTCCTTATATTTCATATTCATATATTATATTACTTATTATCATAATTGAAGCTGTTTCTGTTCTTAATATTCTTTTACCTAATGTTACTACTTTTGCACCTGATTCTACTAGCATATTAACTTCTTGTGTATCTAGCCCACCTTCTGGACCAATAATAACTCCTATTTTTAAGTTTTTTGTGGGTTTTACTTTTTTAAGCTCTGCTTTTAAAGTATTTTGTTTTTCATTTTCATAAGCTAAAATTAATATATCAAATTCATTTACTTTTTTAGATAGTTCTTGCACTGTAATTGGTTTTTCTATGGTTGGTATTGTGTTTCTTTCACTTTGTTTTGCCGCTGATTCTGCAATTTTTTGCCAGCGCTCCAACTTTTTATTTATATCTTTTGGTTCTAATTTTACTACACATCTTTTCATTATAACTGGAAAAATAGTTTTTACTCCTAGTTCAGTATTTTTTTGCACTATATATTCCATTTTATCTGCTTTTGGAAGTCCTTGAAATACTGTTACTTGCACATTTGATTCACTAGAAGATTCTATTTGTTTTAATATATTGCATAAAACTATATCTTTATTAATTTGTTCAATTTCAGCTAAATAATTTGTTCCTGTATCTACATTACAAATATTTAAGTTCTCGCCCTTTTTTGCTCTTAAAACTTGTGAAATGTGTTTTACATCTTCGCCTATAATTTGTATTTGATTATTACTAATTTGGTTTGTTTTTATAAAAAATTTTGGCATAACTTCTCCTAGCTATGTTTTAGCTTTTTCTAACATTTTAATTATATCATACTTTTTATATTTTGCAAGAGTTTGAATACTAAACTTCCTTAAGAAATTACATTTATTTTTTGCGTGCATTGCAATATTATGTAAAATGTGGTATACTAAAAGAGAACCTGCCAATTGGCAGAAATTTTAAAGGAGGTTATCAAATGAAAGCAAAGGAAGCGAAGATGAAAAATCTTCGGAAGCAACAGGAGTTAATAGAAAGCGGAATGACCAGGATTTCAAAAAATTCAAAGGACGGAGACTGCAGTTTTTCGTATCCCGGAGCTTTGTATCCCGAAGTGAAGAAGCACTTTGAGGATGAAGGCTGGTCGGTTGAGATGGTTGGAAGGAATGAGAGTTTCTTTCCCGTCTGGTACTTTTCTCCTGCCGACGCCGAACTGACTCCCGAGGAGTTGGAGCAGGCGCTTAAGTATGGGGATCCTACCAGTGAGCCTACCAGTGAGAATAATCCCTCAGGCGAGGACAATCCATTTGTCGACATTCTCCGTGACATTTTGAGAAGTTCTGACGGTGATGAACGTGATGAGAGATAACCCCAAGCACCGCTTGTAAGCGGATAACGCCACATTGTTAGCAATAACAATGTGGCGCATTTTTGTAAAAAAAAGAAAAGCAGTCCCAAGAAGGAACTACTTTCTCCATATGTAAAAATGGTTGGGTTATTATTTTTGATGAATAGCTTGAATAAAGCTGGTAATGTCTTGGTTTGAAGGAAAGATAAGTGCAAATCCAATAGTTAGCTGGAAATTGCTTGGTTTGCAAGAATATAATTGGTACGGAACACCTTTAAATTTACTTGCCAAATCAATCATTTGAACAGCACTCTGAATTATAACAAATTCAGTTTCTTTTACCGGACTTTCGCACTTTGCCTCTATTATAGGCATACTACCTTCTTGCCGCAGTTGCCAATTAATAGGAATAATCATCATTGTAAAAACCTCTTTTCTAAAATATGGTATACATATATTTTAGCACTTTTTTCCCAATAATTCAACATTTACATTCTCCTAATTTACATTCTCCTAATTTACATTCTTATTTACATTTCTTCTAATATATCTTCTATGTTAGTAACTAATTTTGCTCCTTGTTTAATTAATTCATTAGTTCCATAAGAATTGTTACTTGTAATATTTCCGAGGTATTATAAATACGTTTTTTCCTTGTTCTAAAGCATAATCTACTGTAATTAAAGTTCCGCTTTTTTGTTTTGCTTCTACTACTAACACACCATCAGATAATCCACTTATAATTCTATTTCTTATAGGGAAATTTGTAGGTACTGGTTTAGTACTACTTTCATATTCTGTTATAACTGCACCACCTTTTTCTACAATATCTACACAATATTTTTTATGTTCTGGAGGATATATATGATTAAATCCGCTTCCTAATACTGCAATTGTTTTTCCATTAGCTTTTACTGCTCCTAAATGGCTATATATATCAATTCCTCTTGCTAGTCCACTTATTACTATAATTCCTTTTTTGGCAAGTTCATACGCAAATTTAAAAGCCACCCTTTTTCCATATTCGCTTGCATTTCTGCATCCAATAATTGCTATTGATGGCTTATTTAATATTGTAGCATCTCCTACAACATATAATTTTGTAGGAGGTGCATAAATTTTATTTAATTTTTCTGGATATTCTTTTTGATTTTGATAAATTGTTTCCATATTAATTTCAATCCTTTCTTTACTAAAAGAAGTATATAAATAATATTTTTTTACTTCTTTTATACTTTTAAATATGAAAATCCCCCAATTTATCTTTTTATAAATTAATTTTTTATTTTATATTATTGATAGCTTTGTTGCTCTTACTACATTTCTCATAAGCATTGCCACTGTCATAGGTCCTACTCCACCTGGCACTGGTGTTATATATGAGGCCACTTTTTCTACATTTTCAAAATCTACATCCCCTACTAATTTTCCATCATCAGTTCTATTTATTCCCACATCTATAACAACCGCATCCTTTTTTACCATATTTGCTGTTATAAATTTTGGTTTTCCTAAAGCTGCAACTAGTATATCTGCTTCTTTTGCTATTTGCTCTATATTTTGTGTTTTAGAGTGACAAACAGTTACAGTTGCATTTTCATTTAACAAAAGCTGAGCTAATGGCTTTCCTACAATATTGCTTCTTCCTATTATTACTGCCCTTTTTCCTTGAATTTCTATGTTATATTCTTTTAGCATTTCCATCACACCTGCTGGAGTACAAGAAACAAAACCCGCCTCACCTATTGCTAATTTTCCTACATTAATTGGATGAAATCCATCAACATCTTTTTTATAATCTATGTAATTAAATGCTTCTCTAATATCTAAGTGCTTTGGAATTGGACTTTGAAGTAAAATTCCATGAACATCTTCTCTTTGGTTTAAGGTTTCTATTATGTTTAATAATTGCTCACCAGTAGTTTCTTCTGGTAATAAGTATTCTTCAAAAGCTATGCCTATTTCATTACATGCTTTACTTTTGTTACGCACATATACTTCTGAGGCTTTATCATTTCCTACCATTATTACAGAAAGCTTTGGTTGTACTCCATCATTTTTTAATTCTTCTACTTTTTGTTTTAATTGTAGTCTTATTTTTTTAGCTAATTCTTTTCCATTAATTATTTCAGCCATTTTGTTTTATTCCTTTCATTATTTAGTTTTAAAATTTACTTGATCCAATACTATTCGTTATTGATGATGCTTTTATATCGTCTGGCGAATTTATAATTATATAACCTTCAACTATTAAAACACCACTAAAAAATAATAAAATTATGGTCATAATTGTACATATAATAATTCCAGCAATTTCTATACCTTTTTTACTATTATTTTTTCTTTTTTCTTTAAAAACTTTGATTCCTAAAATTAATCCAATAATAACTACAGCAAGACCTGACAAAGAAATAATAAGTGTATATATTTCTACTTCATTTATAATTAAAATTGTAGAAGCTAGAGCAATTCCTATAATTCCTAATAATACTGATATAATTTCCATAATTTAAGCACTCCTTATAATTTTTTTACTTATTTTTATCATTATATATTACAATAATGTTTTTGTAAATATTTTTTAAATTTTTGTCATAAGTTTTTGAATATCTAATATACATTAAATAAAGTTTAGTACAAACATTTCTTAGAGGGGGTTTATAAATTCATGGAAGAGAATTTAAAATTATATCAAGATATAGCAGAACGTACAGATGGTGACATTTATGTAGGTGTGGTTGGTCCTGTTCGTACCGGTAAATCTACTTTTATTAAAAACTTTATGGATTTACTTGTTATTCCAAATATCGACAATGAATACAAAAAAGAACGTGCTAGAGATGAACTGCCACAAAGTGCTGGTGGAAGAACAATTATGACTACTGAGCCAAAATTTATACCTAATGAAGCTGTTCAAATTACAATAGGAGATAATTTAAAATTTAAAACAAGACTCGTTGACTGTGTTGGTTATTTAGTAAATAATGCAATTGGATACTTAGAAGACGATATGCCTAGGATGGTAAAAACTCCATGGTATGAAGAAGAAATTCCTTTTGAAGAGGCTGCTGAAATAGGCACTCGTAAGGTAATTGCAGAACATTCTACAATAGGCATTTTAGTTACAACAGATGGAAGCATTACAGATATTCCAAGAGAAGATTATATCGATGCAGAAGAAAGAGTTGTAAATGAATTAAAGGAATTAAACAAACCTTTTGTTATTGTTTTAAATAGTAATGATCCTTTTTCTGATTATACTAAAAATTTAGCTAAAAAGTTAGAAGATAAATATGGCGTTTATGTTATTCCTACTGATTGTTCTCATTTAGACTTAGAAGATATTGATGATATTTTTGGAAAGATTTTATATGAATTTCCAATTGAAACTATTAATTTAGATTTTCCTAGATGGGTGGATGGTTTAGCAGATGACCATTGGTTAAAAAAAGAGTTATATGAGGAAATTCAAACTGCTTTTACAGATATTCATATTTTGAAAGAAATTAATAATGGAGTTAATCAGCTTCAAAATACAAAAGTTATTACAAGTAGTTCGTTAGAGGAAATTCGTCTTGGTGATGGTAGTGTTCAGGTCAAAATTAATCTTATGGAAGAACTGTTCTATCAAGTTTTAACTGAAATTTCCGGAGTTCAAATTGATAACGAAAGTGCTTTATTTAGCACTATGACTAATTTTGCAAAAGTTAAAAAGCAATATGATAAAGTTTCGTATGCTTTAGAAGAAGTAAAAGCTAAAGGCTATGGCATTGTTACACCTTCTATTGATGAACTTATTTTAGATGAACCTGAAATGGTAAAACAGGGCTCTCGTTTTGGTGTAAAGTTAAAGGCAAAAGCTCCAAGTATACATATGATAAGAGCAGATATAGAGACAGAAGTATCACCTATTGTTGGATCCGAAAAACAATCTGAAGATTTAGTAAACTATTTGCTTTCTGAATTTGAATCAGATCCTAAGAAAATTTGGGAATCTAACATTTTTGGTAAAAACTTGCATGAGCTTGTAAATGAAGGTTTACAAAATAAGCTTTCTAGAATGCCAGAAGAGGCTCAAGCAAAATTACAAGAAACATTAGAAAGAATTGTAAATGAGGGCAGTGGCGGATTGATTTGTATTATTCTTTAATTTTTTTACATATATCGGAAAGTATTTATTCTGCTTTCCGGTATTTTTTTATTTGTTATAAGTTAGTTTTAATTGTAAAAACTCTTTTGTTTATATCATGATATTAATTCTTTTTCAACATTTTTCGTATGACAAATTTCGACATTTGTTACTATACAATAATTGAATTTATAGTTTAAATAGCACTAAATAAGCAATTGGTTATAATTACATCAAAGCTCGAATAGTACTATTTTTCGCAGTTTTGAGAGGTCCCGTTCTGACATTTCTTCTTTGATCTTACTCCTGCAACGGGCAATTTGAAAAACAAGAAAACTAGTACTATTCGAGCGGGTTAACTATAAGCCAAAACATTTAAAAATTTTTACTATTTATAGCCTTAAAACTATCCGCCACGTCGCTTGCGTTTTGATATGTTTTTTCTAGGGCTAAAGCACGAAAAAACATATACAAAGAAGCAAGTGGCTACTCAAAAATTTATAAATAGCTGTGAATTTTAACAAATTTTATGTTCATACAAAAAAATGAATACTTTTTCTTTTTTTGGAAAACAATATAGTAAAATGTATATAATTTGTTAAAAAGACAATAATTAAAAGATAATTAAATTTTCATAATTATATGTGACTTTTGAAAAAATATGAGAGGAATGAATTTTAGAATGAAACAAGAAAATTCTAATTGGAAAGATAAAATAAATTCTGCTTTGCAAAATTTTTTTGATGATTCTAGTCGTTATGATTATAACTTTACTATTTCAAGCACCTATGAAAATTCACAAGAAAATAAAAAAAATGAACAAAGTGCACAAGAAAACGAAAAAAATTTTGAAGTAAAAAATATTTTTCCAAGTCTTTCTGTTAATATTGAATATATTAAAGTAAAATATAATGCTTTAATTAATAGTGATATTATACTTCGTGAATTTACATTAACAGCCAGAAATAGGCAGTACAATGCTCTTTTATTTTTTATTGATGGTATGGTAGATTCTGAGCTAATTAATAATAATGTGCTAGAAGCTTTAATGATGCGAAATAGAGCTAATATGTTTAATAGAGATCAAGAGCAAATTATATCTGAAGCTAAAACAAATAATATTACTGTAAGAAAGGTTAAAAAATTCAATCTTGAAGATTATATTTTTGATAGTTTGCTACCTCAAAACAATGTAAAAAAAGTTTCTACTTTTGATGAGGCTTTTAGTGGAGTTAATATTGGAAATTGTCTTCTTTTTATAGATACAATTGGCATAGCTTTTGATATTGATGTAAAAGGGTTTAAGCAAAGAGAAGTTGGCACTCCTAACAATGAAATTATTATAAAAGGTCCTCAAGAAGCTTTTGTTGAAAACATTAGAACTAACACATCTCAACTTAGAAGAATGGTAAATAATAAGGATTTAATTATAGAAAATATAGAAATTGGAAAATTAAGCAAAACCAAATGTGCTATTTGCTATATAGATAATATTGCAAATAATGATTTAGTGGCAGAAGTAAAATATAGAATGAGTAATTTAGAAATTGATTCGCTTCTTTCTTCTGGTGAACTTGAACAGCTTATAGAAGAAAATAACAATAATAGTATTCCTCAAGTAATATCAACTGAAAGACCTGATAAAGCTACTAAATATTTATATGGTGGTAGAGTTGCAGTTTTAATTAGTGGAAACCCATATTGTTTAATTATGCCTGCTACTTTTATTGATTTTATTGCTTCTCCAGAAGATACAAACCTAAAATTTCAATTTTCTAATTTTTTGAAATTTTTGCGATTACTTGCAATTTTTATTACACTTTTTTTACCTGCCTTTTATGTTGCAATTACAGGATTTCACCAAGAATTACTGCCAACAGAGCTTTTGTTTTCTTTAATGGCATCTAAAGAAAATGTTCCGTTTCCAGTTATTTTTGAAATTTTAATAATGGAAATTTCATTTGAACTTATTCGTGAGGCAGGCTTAAGAGTTCCTTCTCCTCTTGGTTCTACAATTGGAATTGTTGGAGCATTAGTAATACGGACAAGCTGCTGTTAGTGCAAGTATTGTAAGCCCTATTTTAGTAATTGTTGTTGCAATTACTGCTGTTGCATCTTTTGCAATTCCAGATTTTTCTTTTGGTTTTCACTTAAGACTATCTCGATTTATTTTCATATTTTTAGGATATATTGCAGGCTTTTTTGGAATTGGACTTGGAATTTTCGTTTATTTGTGCATTTTAACTAGTTTAAAATCATTTGGAGTACCTTTTATGGCTCCTTATGCACCTATTACAAATGTAAATTCTAACGGATACTTTTTAAAACCTATATGGAAAAGAGAAAAAAGAGCAGATTATTTGAACACTAAAAAAGAAAAAGCACAAAATCATATTAGTATGAAATGGAGATATAAATAATTTTTTAGAAAGGAAACTTTTATTATGACAGATAAAAAAATTGGAAATCTTGAAGCAATTGCACTTGTTTTAACAGTTGTAGTAAATCATGTTTTTTTAAATTTACCTAAAAATATAATAGCCTCTGCTTCTTCTGCTAGTATTATAAATGTTTTATTTATTAGTATTATTGCAGTTTTAATTGGATATTTTGTATGTAAACTCTTAGAAAAATTTCCTAGGCTAGACATTTTAGATATTGCAAACTTTCTTGGTGGAAAGTGGCTAAAAATGCTTACTGGAGCTTTGTTTTTAGGTTATTTTCTTTTTACTGTTAGCATAGTACTTAGAAGTTTTTCTGAAGGACTTAAAATAGTATTTTTCCCTAGAAGCCCTATTGCAGCAATTATGATACTTTTTTTATTAACTATTGTAATAACTAATAAAATAGGCCATCAAGCAATTATACGTTCTAATCTTTTTATGATGCCAATTTTTTTATTTAGTATATTATTCATATTTTTTGCTAATATTGAAAACTTTACTATCCAAAGAATGCTACCAGTACTTGGAAATGGTGCATTTACAACATTTTTTTCAGGTTTAAGTAATTTATTTGCATTTGGTGGATTTGCTTACCTGTACCTTTTGCCACCATATTTAAAAGATGATAAAGGACTTAAAAAAATTACGTTTGCATCTATTATTACATCAGGTATATGCTTATTATTTAGTGTAGCAACGCTTTTGTTCTTATCTCCAAATTCTGCTATTACAGAAGAAATTTCTCCTTTGTATTTAGCTTCAAGAAACATACAATTCGGCAGATTTTTTCAAAGACTAGATGCAATATTTTTATTATTTTGGATCATATCTCTTACTGCTTATTTAAGCATTAGCTTTTCATTTGCCACAAGAGTTTTCCAAAAAATGTTAAATTTTGAATACACTAAATGGTATACTGGCCTATTTGCTTTATTTGTATTTGCTTTAGCCTTAATTCCAGAAAATATGTATAGACTTATATTTATTGAAGGAACAGTTTATCAATACGTTGTTCTGATTGTTGTATTTGGAATAAGCCTTACATTATTAATACTTGCTAACATTAAATATGCTTTACTTGAAAAAAAGAAAGGAGCTGTTTTAATTGATAAAGCACCTGTATAAATATTTGGTAATTATAGCTCTAGCAATAATGTTTGCATATTGTTTTGTAGGAGCTCATAGCGCACAAAGTGTAGATGATTTAGCTTATGCTGTTGCAATTCGGATTTGATGTTGGAGATACAGAACGCATAAAGGTTACTTTTCAATTTACAATGCCAAACTCCAGTGGTGAAAACAATGCTGGTGAAACGGCACCTTCAGTTATTGATAGTGTAGAAGCTGCCTGCATTGAATCTGCTGTTAACTTAATAAATACATTTGTTAGTAAAGAAGTAAATTTATCGCATTGTAAAGTAATTGTATTTTCAGAAGAAATGGCAAAGCAAGGAATTAGTAAAGAAATATATAGTTTAATGAACAAAGTTGAAGTTAGACCTGATACTAACATTATTATTAGCACTACCACTGCTGAAGAATATATTAGAAGTGTAAAACCAAGTTTAGAAAATTTAGTAGCTAAATTTTATGAAATTCTGCCCCGCTCTAGTGAATACACAGGTTATACATCTGATATTCATTTGATTGATTTTTTTAATAAACTAGAAAGTATGTCAGAAGAGCCAATTGCAATTTTACGGTAACCCTGTTTCTTCTAATGATTCTGGTGGTGGAAGTGAAGAAAAATCTTCTTCATCAAAGGAAGATAATCTGCCAGCAGATAATGGTATAGAAAATATAGGTTTAGCGGTTTTTAAAGGAGATAAATTAGTTGGAAAATTAACTAAAATTGAAACTTTAAGTAACTTAATTATAACAAATAAATTAAAAAGTTGTAGACTTTCTATTCCAGACCCAGAAGATGAAAGCAAAGCAATTGATTCATATTTAACTTTAGACACTAAACCTCAAATTAAAGTTTCTATTGTAAATGGAACACCATATGTTAAAATTAAAGTAAAAATGAATGCAAGAATTTCCTCTATTAATGAAATATCAAATTATGTTTCACAAGATAAAATTGATAAGATTGAGGAATCCGCTTCACATTATTTAAAAGTGCATCTTTTAAATTATTTATATAAAACTTCAAAAGATTATAAATCAGATATTTCTGGTACTGGCAAATATGCAATTAGCAATTTTAAAACGCGTGCTGAATATGAAGAATATAACTGGCTTGATAATTTTCAAAATGCTTTTTTTGATGTAGAAACAGAAGTTAATGTTAAGTCTAGTTTTTTAATAACTGGAACTTAAAATTTAATTTTTATTTTTAAGCAAAGCGAGGAATTAATTTAAAAATGATTGCAGTTTTTTTAATTATTATATTTTCAATTGCAGCTTCACTTGAGAGTGCTGCTTATGGTATTTATGAAATTAATTTAAATAAAAATAAGGCTGGTGGAATTATTTTATTAGTGCTTTCTGTAATTGGTTTATTTTTCCCTATACTAATTTATTTATCAAGATAGCACGTATAGATTTAATATGTATAAGATGATTTTTTTCGTTGTAAATATATAAGCTCCAAAGCTTTTATTCCACACAAAAAGACCTTTGTTTTAAAGGTCTTTTTGTGGCTTTTTTAAGTCATGTTAGCTTCCAAAGTATAACAGAAATTTTGCTTTTCTTAATCCATCAGTCATCATATAATTGCAGTGTTTAATTGCATCTTCACATTCACTAAGCTTGTTTTGCAAAATATTATATTGGCTTGAATACTCTTGAAGTTCTGAAAGGGTTACACTTTCCTTATTTGTCATACCATTTTGAAGCCTTTCGATTTGTTCTTCTAAAGTTTGCTTTTCAACTTCGCGCTCTTTCAATTCTGTTGGAGCCATAGCACATGCACAATAACACATACCAACTCCGACTACAAAAATGAAAAGCATGAAGATACACGTAACAAATATAGCACGATAGTCTCCATTAGAAAAGTCAAAAAACTTCTTCTTGTGCTTTTTGCAAAATATTGCCCGCGATACCAACACGACTACCAAAATTGCTGTTATCATTTTTTGTTCCTCCTAAAATTTACTTTTATTGCTGTTATTTTTTATATATGTTAAAACCAAAAAGTAAGAAGGAAACTTCCATCTCACTATTTAGTGAAATAAAATTAATAATATAGGTAATTTGCCCATATTCAAATATATTATACCATAATTTTACATAATGTTCAAGGTTAAATAGAATCTTTATACTTCTTTACGGGACCTCTCAAAACTGCGAAAAATAGTACTATTTAAGCTTTAATGTGATTATAGCTATTGTATTTTGTAGATTAGTTTTCTTCAAATACCTTTTCAAAATCAATTCTTCTAGAAAGCTTGTCCGCATATTTTACTCTAATTTTTATTTTATCTCCTATTTTATAGGTTATTTTAGTACGTTCGCCTTG
Source organism: uncultured Clostridia bacterium (assembly GCA_947589835.1). Taxonomy (GTDB): domain Bacteria; phylum Bacillota; class Clostridia; order TANB77; family CAG-508; genus CAG-273. The sequence goes on along the minus strand of CANQCT010000011.1, from coordinate 2,414 downwards.
CAAAATTTTTCTTTGCTCGTCATAAATGAAATAATCGTCTTCTAAGTCGTCAAACCTAATTAGTCCTTCTACTGTATTTTCTAACTCAACAAAAATTCCAAAAGATGTAACACTAGATACAATTCCATCATACTCTTCTCCTATTTTGTTTTGCATAAATTCTGCCTTTTTAATATCTTCTGCATCTCTTTCTACTTTTTGTGCTATTTTCTCACACTCAGAAGAGCTTTCAGCATACTTAGTAGCTTGCTCATTATATTTTACTATTTCCTCTTCTTTTAGCTGATAATTTGTTTCTAAGTATTTTGAAATAATACGATGTATAAATAAATCTGGGTATCTTCTAATTGGAGAAGTAAAATGGCAATAGTATTTGCTTGCTATACCAAAGTGTCCTTTGTTTTTGCTTTCATATCTTGCAAGTTTTAATGTACGTAAAATCAAATTAGAAACTACTCTTTCTTCTGGCTTTCCTTTTACTTTATCTAAAACATCTGCAAAAGCTTTTGGATGAGCTGTATCTCCGACTTACTTTTATTTTATAACCTAAATTCCATAAAAATGTATTTAAGTCCTTTATTTTATCTAAGTCTGGTACTTCGTGAACACGGTAAATAAATGGCGCATCAAGCCAGTAAAATTTTTCTGCAACTGTTTCATTTGCTGTTAGCATAAGCTGTTCTATAATTTCATTTGAAAAATACATATCATATTTTTTTACATCTATTGCTATTCCATTTTCATCTAATACAATTTTGCTTTCTGGTATATCTAAATTTAAACTGCCAGACATATTTCTTCTTTTCTTTAAAATATTGGCTAATTCTTCCATTCTTTTAAAATGTTTAACATATTTTGAACATTCTTGTAATAATTTTTCTTTTTCTTCTTTAGTATATAATTCTTCCTCATTTAAATTAGGTTCTTCGGTAGGTGCAATATCTTTTTTCTTTTTAAGTTTTACTTTATTTTTGTTATTAGCTTCATTTAAAATAGCCTGTACTTCTTTATAACTCATTCTTCTTGTTACATTTATTATACTTTTTTGAATATCAGAAGAAACCACATAGCCATCTTTATCTATTTCCATTAAAACAGTTATTGCAAATCTATCTGTTTTTTGATTTAAACTACATATTCCATTAGATAGCTCTTTAGGAAGCATTGGAATTACCCTATCTAACATATATATGCTTGTACCTCTTAATATTGCTTCTTTATCTAATTTTGAATTTTCCTTAACATAGTAGCTTACATCTGCAATAGAAACATTTAATAAATAATTTCCGTTTTTTAATTTTTCTACTGCAACTGCATCATCTAAGTCTTTAGCATCCTCTCCATCTATTGTAAATATTTCTTTTTTCCTTAAGTCTAATCTATTTGGAATATCTTTTTTTGATATTTCTTGTTTAATAGATTTTGCCTCATTTATAACAGGCTCTGGGAATTCATAAGGTAAATTATATTCTTTTACTAAAGAAAGCATATCAACGCCTGCTTGATTTACGCTTCCTAAAACTTCTATTATAACGCCTTCTGCACTCTTGTTACCTTTTGGGTATTTTGTAATTTGAACAACTACCTTTTGTTTATTTTTTACTTTTTTAGAATTTTTTTTCGAAATATATATGTCTGTATTTATTTTTTTATCATCTGGCACAACAAAGCCGAAGTTTTTGCTTTTTTGAAAAACTCCTACAATTTTATCTTTGTTATGGCTTAGTACTTTTATTATTTTTCCTTCTTTATGTTCTTTTCTAGATTCATTTTCTGTAATTTTAACTAGTACTTCGTCTCCATCTAAAGCTTCACCAGTATCTCCTCTAGAAATATATATTTCATTTTCTTCGTCTTCAATTTTTACAAAGCCAAAGCCTTTTTCATTTCCTCTAAAAATTCCTGTAAATTCTTTTTTCATTCTTTCTCCTTTTTTGTCGCGTTGGGGACGTTTCTTCACGCGACAAAGTGTCACTTCTGGGACACATATTTAAATATAAATTTTTTCTATATTTGTCAAACTAAAGTATAATACAATCGCAGTTGCCACGCAGCGATTAAGCGAGAGCTACCTGTAAGGTAGCGGAGCGCGAGTGGAGCAGCCTACCAGTTATTGGATTGGCTGCGACAAGCAAGGCACAAGATGTATTATACTTTAGCTTGACATAAAAGTAAACATCTGTCCCAAAAACGACAAAGTGTCGCGTGAAGAAACGTCCCCAAAGCGACAGACAAACTAAAAATGACAGAAAACTAAATTTTCTGCCATCTTTTTTGTTTATACTAGATATAGGATTCCTAAGACAACTGCTAATATAACAAACACAATTCCTAAAGTAATTGTCCATCTTTTTAGCTTGCCTTCCTTTGTTCTTCCCTTATTTTGCTCATAAAAATTATTGGTTGAAGAACCT
>CANQCT010000010.1 GCA_947589835.1 uncultured Clostridia bacterium | reverse complement strand
CAATAGCAACAAAAAAATCAACTTGCGTTGATTTAATCATTAACATCGCTTGGTGCGACGATTTTATCTTTTGGAGCCGATGAGCAGAATTGAACTGCTGACCTTTGAATTACGAATTCACTGCTCTACCAACTGAGCTACATCGGCACATCAAAAGCAAATAATTTTAATATATAAATTACTTGCTTTTTAGTATACTATTTTATAAATAAATTATTATATAGAGTGTTTTCCTCTTGAATTTTTTTGTTTTTTATTTGTGCCTATATCATCTGAGAAATAATCACTATCGTCTTCTTGCTCATTTTTTTCGCTATATACATTGTTTTCGTCTTCCATTTTAGAAGTTGGCATAGTATCTTCTTCTAAATCTATATAGTCAAATTTATTTTGTTCCTTTTTCTTGCCTCTCTTAGATAATATTACAATTACAAGGATTATTAATAGTACTGCAAATGCAACAGCTACACATTTTATATAAAATATTATATCATCTTGTTTTTGTACAACTCCTATTGGTAAATTAACTTTAATTTGATAATTAGCTGTTTCATCTCCAGAAGCAGATTTTACTAAAATTGTAACAAGGTTTTCCCCTTCTGTAAAATTGCTATTTCCTAAAATTTCAATGGTTGCATCTTCTTTATTTGCAACTGCTGTAATATTTAATTTGTCTACTACTAAGTTTAAGCTTAATTCATAATAATGTTGGTTTGGATTAAATCCGTTCATAAAATCAACATTTTCAATTTCTAAACTTTTTAATTTTAATGTACCATCATCTACATCATCTGTGTTAGTTACTTGAGTTGAAACAGGAACCTCACTTTCAATGCCTTTTAATACCTTTACTGTATATGTTTTTGTAGTACCATCTTCTGCTGTTACTTTAATTTTAATAATATTTTCTCCATCTTTTATGTTATCGTTTCCAGATATTTCTACTTTTGATTTATTGCTTTCTGCTTTAGCAGTTACATTTAATTTTGTTACATTTTCTTCTAAAGTAGCAGTATATTCTAGTACATCATTATTAAATTCTGGATTTAGTGTTAAACTTTCTATTGTTAATGAGCTTAAAGAGCAATTTTTTGATTTTATAGTTTCTGGATAGTCTTTGTCTTCTGGTTTTGTTTCTGTTACAAAATTACTTGCTATATATTTAGTAGCACCTTTATAAGTTACTCTATACCATATATATCCGTTTACAACTTCTTTTGAAGTTCCTGTTAAGGTTAGTTCTGTTCCAGCATCAACTAAAACTGCACTACTAGAAGTTGACCAGCTAGAACGCAAGTTTACATCATTTGTTGTGTATACTTTTTTATTAACAGATGTAAAAGTTGGCTTTTTAGATGTTGTATTGTTATTTGTTTGACCACTTGAGCTATTTCCTCCACTAGAAGTATTTCCGCTAGAGCCACTGCTACTTCCAGATGAAGAATTATTATTAGATTTTTCTTTTATAGTTACGGTAAATGTTTTTGTGCCAGTTACATTTTTAGTATCATCATCACTATCAATCATATCTGTTGTTTTAGCGGTAATTGTAACAGTTCCAGCTTTTTGAGCTTTAAATGTCCATGTTTCTGAACTGCTATCTAAAAATCCACTTCCACTTTGTGTAATAGTAGCATTAGTATTATTAGCAGTTACAGTATATTGACCTGCCGCATTAGTTGACTTTACAGTAACAGTAAATGTATCTCCTACTGTTACTGTAGTTTTAGAAATACTTGCAGTAAAAGACCCTGCTGCATTACTTGCTACAGGTATACTGCATAAAATAATTAGGCTTATTAATAATATTATTGTTAATTTTAATTTTTTCATTTTGGTCTCCTTTATTTTATTTCTAACTTATTTAGATTAAAAATTTTTAGAAATAATAGTATTTTATTTTTCTTTTGTTATATTGTGATGCTTGCTTTTTTAAGTATATAATTTTTTACTCTCACATAGTCTGCTGAAGAGGTTTTTCCATCTCCTGTGGCATCTGATGCGCTTTCTTGTTCTTTAGTTAATTTTACTTTTTTAAGTATATAATTTTTAATTCTTACATAATCTGCTGAACTTACTTTTCCATCGCCATTTACATCGCCTTTTACTACAATAGAATATGTTTTTTCGCCAGCAGTAATTTTCCAGCCTGTTGCTAAATTTCCTGTAGTTTTAGTAGTATTTCCATCTTTAATTGTTACTGTACTTGCTACACTTTTTATATTTTCTACTGTTATATTAGGCTCGCAAACTAAATTATTGTTGATTATTTTGAAGCCCTTGCCTTCAATTTTTGGGTCTTCATTATTATTGTTATTTATAGGCTCTATCCAAGCTTTTTTAGTTTCTGGGTCTTGTCTTGCCACATAGCCAACAACTCCTCCAGAAGTAGTTACTTTATCCCATATATATTTAGTATCTGAACTTTTTACATCTTTTTCAGTTCTTGTTAATATAGTATTTTCTGGTACTGTTTTTAATATTTGAACAGATTTGTTAGAACTTGGCTCTTTTCTGATGTTTAAGCCATCTGTACAAACTACTTTTACTTTATCTATTGGGCTTGTATTTGGGTTATATTTTGCTATATAGTCTGTTCCAACATAGCCATATAAGCCATCTGCTGTTTTTACTCTATACCAATCTTCTTTATCTATACTTTTATATTTATCTTTTTCAACAACAGTTACCATTTGACCAGGTGAAAGTACTTTTAAAATAGTGGTATATGTAGTTCCTGGACCATTTCTAAAATTAGTGTATGCTGTAACAATGTATTCTTCGTTTAAAGGATTTTGAATACTAATTTTAGTTAAGTAATCTCTCATTACATAGCCTTTTTTTCCATCGCTTAAAACTACTTTATCCCATGATTTTCCTTTTGAATCTTTGCTATTATCAAGTTCTATTCTTAATATTTTTTCATCTTTATTTAATGTAGTTATTGTTGTAAAATCTGTGCCTTTTCCAGATTTAACTTCTACTTTATCTGCATTTATTTTTACATCTTCTGTAACCATTTGCTCTGTGCCAGGTATTTGTGATTGCATTTCTGGCATATCTTCATATACAGGAATTTTAAATATCATTTTAGATTCTTTTGAAATCATTCCTATATCTCTATATGCTTCACGGATTTCTTCTCCTTCTGTTTTAGATGCAGAAACATTTGTCATATATTGGTGTGTATAAATTCCATTTGTTTTTTCTACATCAAATTTTTCTAAGTATAAAGTATACTGACCTTGTGAAGTATAACTTTTTGAAATTACAGAAGCCCCGCCATTAATTGCTTTTTCTGGATCTGTCCAGCCATACTCTCTAGCACTAGTTAAACCTCTTGTAATAATTTTTTCTGTTGTGCTTCCAAATGCTTCAACATTAAAGTAATTATATAAGCCTTCATAGCCTTTATATGTGCCTTTAATCATAATGCTACCATCGTCTGTGCCTTGCTCTTGGCGTATTCTTGAAGCTAGGTGATATGGGCTTACATTATATTTTTGTGCAGCTTCCATAATAACTTGTAAATATGTTTTATCTATTGTTTGTTTTTTGCCTTTTGTATCATAATATTCAATTTTGCCTTGTAAGTAGTTACAGTCTGCAATAATTTTTTCTACACCTTTTTCTAGTTGTGCTAATTCTTCTTTAGAAACAGTTCCTAAAGTTAATTTTTCAAATTGAAAAATATAGTCTTCATTTAAAGAATTTCTAGGGTCCATATAATATGCAACAGTAGCAGTTGAAGCACATACCCAGCTTGCATCTACTACCTTTCCGCACGCACATTTATATGCACTTCCCCAGCTTTTTGGAACTACATTTCTTCCATGATAGCCTGTAGATTCTGCAATAATTACTTCAGGCCATTTTAAATTTGTTTTTAAAATTTCAAAAGTCCAGTTTGGATGGGCTTCTTTTAATTTTTTTAATAAATCTACATAGCCTGGATATGGTTCAAAAGCTTTTAGTTCTTCATCTACAGTTGCTGCTTTAGTATCATTTTTAATAAAAAGCATAATTAAACTCGAAAATAGTATAATAATGCATAATAAGCTTATAATTCTATTTATTAAAATGTTTTTTAACAACATTTTTTCCTCCTCGTTGGTAATATTAAGTATATAATTTCAAAATAAGTATAACATTGTTGCTTTTTGTCGTCAATTAAAATTAAAAAAAATGTGAATTTTGCTTTAAAATTTACACAAAATTCACAAATGTTTTTTTACTATTGTAGAATATTTAATAAGTATATTATCTATTACCTCCAAAATTAGTAAATAGTAATAAAAATACTATTATGAAGAATAGAATAGTATTATCTCCACAGCAACAACCATTTCCACCAAATATGTTGCTTAAAAAGCCACCATTGTTAGAATTACAGCCACATCCACAATCTCTATTTTCTTCTGGCATATTATCTCCTCCTTTTTTGTTTATATAATATTAGTATGCAAAAGCAAAAAAATGTGTTACAATTATTTTGGTAAAATAAATTTGCCATATATACAAATTTTTATCATATTTATATAATAAAAATTAGGAGGAATTTATGCTAGATGTAGAGCTTTTATCTCCTGTTGGAGATTGGAACTGTTTAAAGGCAGCTGTTCAAAATGGTGCAAATAGTGTGTATTTTGGTTCTGACCAATTTAATGCAAGGATGTATGCAGATAATTTTGGACTTCAAGATATAAAAAAAGTTATTAGCTATTGCAAATTAAGAAATGTAAAAACTCATTTAACTTTAAATACTTTAATTAAAAATTCTGAATTTGATGAAGCAGTTAAGCTAGCTAAAAATGCTTATGAAGCTGGTATTGATGCAATTATTGTTCAAGATTTAGGCTTAGCAAAATTTTTAATTAAGAACTTTCCAGATATGCCAATTCACTCTAGTACACAAATGTCTGTACATAATTTAGAAGGTGTTTTGGAATTGCAAGAGCTTGGTTTTAAAAGAGTAGTTCTTGCAAGAGAGCTATCCATAGATGAAATTGAATATATTTGTCGTAATTCAAAGGTGGAAATTGAAGTTTTTATTCATGGTGCTTTATGTATTTGCTATTCTGGTCAATGTTTGCTTTCTAGTATGGCAGGTGGCCGTTCTGCTAACCGCGGTAAGTGTGCTGGTCCATGTAGACTTCCTTATGAACTTTTAAGCGAAAATATGAATACAAACGAAGTAACAACTTTAGATAAAGGGTATTTGCTAAGTCCTAAAGACTTATGCGGTATTGCCTTTTTGCCTAGATTAATTAAAGCTGGTGTAAAATGTTTTAAAATTGAAGGACGTATGAAAAGCCCTGAATATGTTGCAACAGTTACTAGAATTTATCGTAAATATATAGATATGATTTTAAATGGAGATAAGTTTATTATAGATGAAAATGATATTACTGATTTAATGCAGGTATTTAACCGTGGTGGGTTTTCAAATGGTCACTTGGATAGTAACCCAAATAAAGAACTTATATTTCCTGAAAAGCCTAATAATATGGGAATTTATCTTGGAAAAGTAAGTAGATATAATTCAAATAAAGGGCATATTACTTTAAAATTAGAAAATAGTTTGCAAATTGGCGATTCTATTGCTGTTCAAAAAGAAAGTACAACATACTTTGTTTCTGAGCTTATGATTAAAAATTCAAATTTAAAAGAAGCTTCTAGTGGATGTGAAGTTACAATAGGTCGTATGAAAGGTAATATTTCTGCAGGTGACAAAGTTTACCGTATTAGTAGTAAAACTTTAAATGATATTGCTAAAAAATCTTATGAAAATGTAGAAAATATAAAAATTCCACTTAATTGTACTGTAACAATTAAAAAGGACACCCCTATTAAAATGAAGCTTAGTACTTTAAGTAAAAGTAATTCTATTTACAATAATATACATTTAGAAGTTTCTTCTAATACTGTTCCAATAGATGCTTTAAAAACACCTATTAGCGTGGAAAGAGTTGTAAAGCAAATTTCAAAAACTAATAATACTCCTTATTATTTTGAAAATATTACAGTTCTTTTAGATGATGGCTTATATGTTCCTAGTATAAGCAGTTTGAACGATTTAAGAAGAATTGCCTTAGAAAAGCTTGAAGAAGAAGTAATGAAAAAGGTAGCAAGAAAAGAAATTGCAGTTTCTACTAAAAAAGAAGAAACAGTTACATATATTCCAAATTTAGAGCATCCAAATATTGCATTATATTTGCGTAATTTATATTTAGATTATGATTATTCTGAACTTCAAAAAGAAAAGATTAGTAGAGTTTATATTCCATTAAAAGTATTTATTGATAAAAATTACTATGATATAATAGATTATTTTGCTGAAAATTATGAGCTATATGTATATATTCCTTCTATTATTAAGGCAAATTATAAAAATATTATATTAAACTCACTAGATGCAATAACTGCTAGATTTAACATTAAAGGTTTTGTTATTTCCAATTTAGCAGATTTGAATTTTTTAGAAAAATATAAAGATAATTATGACTTTGTTGGTAATTATTCTTTAAATGTATTTAACAATTTTTCGGTAGATGAATTTAAAAAAGCTGGTTTAAATCGTGTTGTTTTATCTAGAGAATTAAATCATGATGATTTAAAGGAAATACTTCATTCATCTAGCGTAGATACAGAATTAATTGTTTATGGAAGTTTACCTGTTATGGCTTCTAATTATTGTTTTTTAGGAAAAACTAATCACTGCTACCCAGACTGTGGAACTAGGTGCAGACAGGAAAATAATTATTATTTAAAAGATAGACTTGGCTTTAAGTTTAGAGTTGTTCCAGATAATTTTCAAACTGTAACATTAATTTTTAATAGTAAAAAACTTTTTATTGCTACTAATGATTTACCTATTCCAAATGTTAGAATAGATATGCTTGATGAAAGTATTGATGATATGAATACAGTTATAAATGCGGTTTATAATAGAGAAAAATTAGATGGAAAAGAATATACTAATGGAAATTTATATAGGGAAGTTTAAGCTAACAATTGCTATTTTTAGCCTTAAAATTATCCGCCACGCGCCCAACGTATTATATATGTTTTTTCTTGACTAAAGCACGAAAAAACATATATCGTACCGCTGTGGCTACTCTAATATTTACAATTAGTAATAAATACTAGAATTTGTCAGTTCGATTATTAAAATTTTTTAAAATTTATTATAAGAAGTCTAAAGTTTACACAAACTTTCTGATATTCTCTTTTGTTTTAATTTTCTGCTGTTAGCTTAATTATCAAGTCCATATTATCGTCGTCTGCTGCCTTATTTTTTCTAATTGCTCCACATTTTTGGCAACGGTAAATAATAACATAGCCTTTTTTACTATCTAGCTCTACCTTAATTGGCTCTAGTAAACCATGGCAAGTTTCTTCTCTATCTCCTGGATTAATATCAACATGTTTAGAATATAAGCAGTAATTACAGTGATTTCGGCAAGTGTAGCCAAGCTTTTCTACCTTTTTGCCACAGTGCTCACAAATAAATTCTTCATCTATTTTTGTAAACTTTCTTCCCATTTTTTCCTCTTATTTATAATAAATTTTTTGTTAGTATTTACTTAATTTTTGTAATTAATATTATTGTTTATTTGATGTCTATAATTAATATTCAAAAATGCTTCCCCCAATAAATTCTCGTAATAATGAATTTTTTGGAACTAGCTCATCATCTATATCTTCAAAATATTTTAAAAACTCGTATAATCTTTTGGCTTCTGCAAATTCTGCACATGAATTATCTATTTTTTCTAGCTCTGGAATTGCATATTTTTTTAATACACATAATTCATATATTAATGAAGTGTTAAACATACTATCTGCGCCATCTTGGAATGGAAATATATGGCTTTCCTCTCCTCTATTTACAGAATCCCACATTTTTAAAGTGTTAAGTGCCGGATAACCTCTAAAATTATTGTCTCTAACTATTCTTCTAATTAATCTACTATCTGTTGTGGAGATTCTATTGTAATAATCTATGTTTAAAACAGTTAATGCACTAATATATACTTTATATTTTTTATCTTTTGGAATAGCTTCTGTTAGCTTATCGTTTAGGCAGTGAATTCCTTCAATAACTAATATTTCATCATCTGCAAGTTTCATAGTTTTGCCATCGTATCTTTTAGTTCCTTCTTTAAAATCAAAAGTTGGACATTGTATTTCTTCTCCGTTTAATAATGAAAGTAGATGATTATTAAATAATTTTCTATCAATTGCCTCTAAGCATTCAAAATCATACTCGCCTTTTTCATCTACTGGAGTTTCTTCTCTTTCTACAAAATAGTTATCTACTGATATTGTAACAGGCTTTAGACCATTTAGCCTTAATTGTATTCCTAATCTTTTAGCAAAGGTAGTTTTTCCTGAAGATGATGGTCCTGCTATTAAAACTACTTTTACACCTTTACGTTTAATAATATTATCGGCAATATCTGATATTTTCTTTTCATGTAAAGCCTCTGCTAAAAGTACTACTTCTGAAGCTTTTCCTTCTTTTATTTTTTGGTTTAACTTATATAATGTATTAATATTTAGTACTTTATGAATATCATCATATTCGTCAAGTGCAGAAACAAGTTTTTTGCTTGCTGCACCTTTTTCTAATTCATAAGGATTTGTTTTACTTGGATACCTAACTAAAAATCCATCATTATATTTAAGTATTTCAAATATTTTAATATACTCAGTGTTAATTGGCATTACACCATAAAAATAGTTATAATAATTTTCACAAAAGTATAAAGAAACTCCTGATTTTTGGTTATTATCTAATTGTAATATACCTCTTAGAGTTTTTTCTTTTTCATAAAACTTTTCTGCTTCTTCTTTGTTCATTTCTACTTTTTTAATTGGTAGCTTTTTTTGTATAATTTCTTTCATTTTGTTTTTAACATTTTCAATCATTTCTTTTGTTATTTGCATATTATCAACTTCACAGTACATAGCATTTGTAAGTTGGTAATTTACTGTAAGGTATGCTTCTGGGTAGCATTCATGAAATGCCATGCTCATTATGTATAAAAGACCTCTTATGTAAATTCTTCTTCCATCTCTTGATAATAAATTTACAAATTTAATTTTATCATTTTCTTTTGGTATGTAATTTAAACTTTTAATTTCGTTATTGCAGTTACAAGCAATTATTAAATCATCTTCTTTTATTTCATTCGCAAAAAGCTCTGCTACTGTTTTTTTTTCGTTTGTTATTTCAATTTCTTTTTCATTTAATTGTAATTTCAAATTAATCATTCCCCTTTTTTATAAGTTACTTTTATTTTATATCTTATGCACTATTTAGTCAACTTTTTACTTCTAATTTTGTATTTACTTCTAATTTATCATTTATATATTAAAAAACAAGGAGAAGCCGGCAAGTTAACTAAAACCCGCCGGCCTTCCATATTATTTATTATTTCTTTCTATACGAAAAGCACCTCTTAGCGGAGCCGCACCTAGCCGTTCCGCAATTTTCGAGAACGCAGTTATTCCGGTATTTGCACGTGTTCTCCTTCTTGGTTTTTTTCTCCCTTCCGTGGTTGTTTTTTCCATGCTGAAAATAGTTAAAATGCATAATATGGTCTCCTTTTAATTTTTTTGATAGCAATGCTATCTTAAAATTTATTTTACTACTTTTCCCTTTGTTTGTAAAGTGTTAATTTTTCCGTTTTGTAGTTAATTTTGCCGCTTTATATGTTTTAAAAGCTACAATTCCTATTTACTTTGTTCTAAAAATCTGTTATTATATATAAATATAGAAGGGGTTTTATTATGGAAATTTCAAAATTGAATAAAAAAATAAAATTAAATAGAATTCAAACTTTAATAATGTACTTTTTTATATTTGCTTTTTTAGGTTGGGTTATGGAAACATTGTATAGTATATATTCTTTAGGTTACTTTACTAAAAGAGGTTTTTTATATGGCCCTATTTGCCCCATTTATGGCTTTGGTGCTTTAATGCTAATTTTGTTTTTAGCAAAGTATCGTAATAATAATTTAAAACTTTTTATATATGCTGCTATTATTTTTTCTGCTTTTGAATATGTTGTAAGTTATGGATTAGATGCATTATTTGCTATGCATTGGTGGGATTATACAAATGAATTTTTTAATTTGAATGGAAGAATTAGTATTTTTTATTCTTTTGCTTGGGGTATTATTGCTATTATTTTTATTAACCATGTTTATCCATTTTTGAAAAAGAAAATCAACTTAATTTTAGCTAAAATTCCTTATATTGTTCAAGTTTCTGTTCTTTACTTATTATGTGGTGTTTGGATGGTTGATACAGTTGCTTCATTTATAAGATATTTAACTTAAAAAAAATACTATATTAATCTTAAATTAATATAATATTTTTTTAAGTTTTTAAGTTTAAAATTTTTTAATCTTTTCTTTTAGAAATAGCTAAGCCATCTCCTACTTCTAAAATTTGAGTTTCTAAATTAGGGCTTTCAGTAATTTCTGCAATATATTCTCTTAAATTTCTAACAGCTGTACGTTGTTTATGTTTATTGTAGTTGCTCATTACATAACCTTTATATAGCACATTATCTGCTATAATTATTCCATTTTTATTTAAACATCTCATTGCTTCTTTTAAAAAGAATGGATATTTTCCTTTTGCTGCATCTATAAATACTATGTCATAGGTGTCTTTTAGTGTTGGAAGAATTTCTACAGCATCTCCCTCATAAATGTTAATTTTATCTTCTACTTCTGCTTTTTTTATATTTTGCTTTGCTTCTTTTACTCTAGCTTCATCTCTTTCTATTGTGTCTATATAGCCATTTGGCTGTAGGTATTCTGAAAAGCAAATTGCAGAATAGCCAACTGCTGTACCTATTTCCAATATTTTAAAAGGTGGCTGCTCTTTTAAAATTTTGCTAATCACCTCTAAAGTATCATCCATAATAATTGGTATTTTTTCTTCTAATGCTTTTTTCTTAATGTTTTGTAGTTCTATTTTATTCATTGCTTGCAATATTCACTTTCTTTTATTATTTTTAGCATTTCTTTTTACCTTTGTTTTTATAGTTAATTAACGTTCTTCATCTTCTATATCTTTAGCTTCTTGCGTTTCTTTTTCTTTTATATGTCCCATTCTAGATAGTACATCATTAACCCAAGACTCAAAATATTGGCGATACTTATCATATTTGCTATCTGAGTATGCATTGTTTAAAATTTCTATAATTCTACTTCTTGTTTTTACTAAACTGCATAATTCTCTAATATAGTTTTGAATTTCCAACCTTGCTAAACTATCTTCTGATAATGTTTTTGGTTTAGCTTTTTGTCTAAGACTTGCTCTATAGGCAGCGTCGATAGAAGATCTTTTAGCTAATTCCATTCTTCTTTTTTCTTGATATGATGGCATAATTATCACCTATTCCCCTCTTTATATATTGTTAGTTAAATTCTAAAATTTGTTTTCTACTTTCATTAAAATATTAGTTCATATTCTTTATTTATTATTAATTTGTACATAAGTTTTAATTATTCAGCTGTTACTCTTCTTGCCATTCTTTCTCTTGTTTTGTTATCTAATATTTTCTTTCTTAAGCGAATATTTTTTGGTGTTACTTCAACAAGCTCGTCCTCTGCTATAAATTCAATAGCTTTTTCTAATGACATTTGAACAGGTGGCACTAAGCGAAGTGCATCATCTGAACCAGAAGCTCTAGTATTTGTTAAGTGTTTTTCTTTACATACATTTATAGAAATGTCTTCGTTTCTAGAGTTTATACCTACTATCATACCTTCATATACCTCTACACCTGCGCCTATTAAAAGTTCGCCTCTTTCTTGTGCATTGTATAATCCATAAGTAATAGATGTTCCTTGTTCAAATGCAACTAGCACACCTCTTGTTCTAGCTTGAATTTCGCCTTTATATGGTTCATAGCAATCAAAAATGCTATTCATTGTTCCCTCGCCTTTTGTATCTGTTAAAAATTCTGTACGGTAACCAATTAATCCTCTTGCTGGAATTTTGAATTCAACTTTAGTGTGTCCTGCTTCCGCTGGTTCCATATTAAGCATTTCTGCTTTTCTTCTTCCTAGTTTTTCAATTACGTTTCCAATGCAATCATCTGGAACATTTACAACAAGTCTTTCAATAGGTTCGCATTTTACTCCATTAATTTCTTTAAATATAACTTTTGGACGAGATACTAAAAGTTCAAATCCTTCTCTGCGCATTGTTTCTATTAATACAGATAAGTGTAGCTCTCCACGACCACATACTTCAAAACTATCTGGGGTATCGGTTTCTTTTACACGTAAACTTACATTTCTTTCAAGTTCTTTAAATAATCTATCTCTAATATGTCTAGAGGTTACAAATTGTCCTTCTTTTCCTGCAAATGGTCCATTATTTACGCTAAATGTCATAGATACAGTTGGTTCATCTATATCTACAAAGTCTATTTTTTCTGGGTTATTAACATCACAAATTGTTTCTCCAATGTTAATATCTGCAATACCAGAAACGCAAACAATATCTCCAGCTCCAATGCTTTCTGCTTCTACTCTTTTTAAACCTTCATAAGTAAATAGTTTGGCAATTTTTCCTTGAGTTATTTTATCATCTTTTTTACAAACAGCTACATTCATTCCAGTATTTATTGTGCCACGTTCAACTCTACCTACTGCAATTCTTCCTAAGTAATCATCATAATCTATGTTAGATACTAGCAT
This sequence comes from uncultured Clostridia bacterium, assembly GCA_947589835.1. GTDB lineage: Bacteria > Bacillota > Clostridia > TANB77 > CAG-508 > CAG-273. The sequence goes on along the minus strand of CANQCT010000010.1, from coordinate 27,002 downwards.
TTGCATTGTGCCTTCGGTATTGCAGTTTGGTGCTTTAATTGTATTTATAATTGTATCAAAAATGCAAGTAACATTATCGCTTTCATCTTCTAGGTTCATTTTAGCAATTCCATTTTTAGCAGATGCGTAAATAACTGGAAAGTCTAATTGCTCGTCATTTGCATTAAGTTCAATAAATAGCTCTAATACTTGATCTACTACTTTTAATGGGTTTGCACCTGGTCTATCTATTTTGTTTATTACAACTATTGGCTTTAAGTTAAGTGCTAAAGATTTTTTTAGTACTTCTCTGGTTTGTGGCATTGGACCTTCAAAAGCATCTACTAATAAAAGAACACCATCTACCATTTTTAAAACACGTTCTACTTCTCCACCAAAATCCGCGTGTCCTGGAGTATCTACTATGTTTATTTTAATGCCATTATACATAACAGATGTATTTTTAGCTAATATTGTAATTCCTCTTTCTTTTTCAATATCTCCTGAATCCATAATTCTTTCAGATACTTGTTCATTTTCTCTAAATACATGGCTTTGTTTTAGAAGTGCATCTACTAGTGTTGTTTTTCCATGGTCAACGTGTGCAATAATTGCTATATTTCTAATGTTTTCGTTATTCATTTTTTTATTTCCCCTTTTTCTAAATGTATTATAATTAATAGTGTTTAGTTAATTACTCGAATAGTACTATTTTTCGGCCTCAACATTACTATTATAAATTAAATTTTCTCATTTGTCAACATAATTATGTTATCCATTATTTCTTTGCTTACCTTATCTAAAAGCTCTTTTTCCGGTTTATTTGTTTTGTATTTGCTAAAATCTAATGGCTTTCCATAATTTAATTTAACTTTATGAAATGGCTTTAATGTTCCTTGAATTCCAACCGGAATTACAGGCACTCCAGTTTTTAAAGCCATAAATGCAGTACCATTTTGAGCTCTTCCGTTCTTTTCCATACCATTTCTGGTTCCTTCTGGAAAAATTACCAAAATTTGTTCATCTTTTAGAACTTTTAGAGCAAATTTCATAGATTCTATGTCCATTTTTCCTCTTTTTACAGGAAATACACAGCATTTTTTGGCTATCCACTTAATGAAATTATTTTTAAATAACTCTTCTTTTGCCATTATGTATGAAACCCTTTTAATTGAAGATACTAAAATTGGTGGATCCCAATTTGACCTATGATTTGCACATACTATGTATGCACCTTCTTTTGGTATATTTTTTTCTCCTACTTTTTCTACCCTAAACAATATTAAAAAAATTACACGTAGCAAAGCTATAACTATTCTTCTAATCATTTTAATTCACCTTTTTTTACTATTTTGTTACTATATATATTAAAGCTTAAATAGTACTATTTTTCGCAGTTTTGAAAGGTCCCGTTCTGACTTTACTTCTTTGAACTGGCTTCTGCAACGGGCAATTTGAAAAACAAGAAAACTAGTACTATTTAAGCAAGTTAGTTATAAAACTATTAGTAACACTATTTTTTATTATTATATTTTTCATTAATAATTTCTCTTACCTTTTCTTTTACTTCCTCAATAGTTAGTTTTGTAGTATCTACTACTATTGCATCTTCTGCTATTTTCAAAGGTGCTACTTCTCTATGAGTATCATCATAATCTCTTTTTTCCATTGCTTTCAAAGTTGCTTCAAATGTTTCTTGTATTCCTTTTTCTTTGTTTTCTTCATATCTTCTTCTAGCTCTTTCCTCAAGGCTAGCATCTAAATATATTTTTACATCTGCATTTGGAAATACCACTGTTGTAATATCTCTTCCTTCCATAATTACATTTTTATTTTGTGCCATTTTTCTTTGCATAGCCACCATAATTTCTCTAACTTCTGGAATAGAAGATACTGCCGAAGAAAAGGCTGTTACTTCTTTTGTTCTAATTTCCGTGGTTACATTTTCTTCATCTAAAAATATTTCTTGATTTTCCCTATTGTGTTTTATTTCAATATTAATATTTTTAGCAATTTCTATAATTTTTTCTTTTTCTTCTAATGTGTTTATTCCTGATTTTAAACATTTAAGTGCTAATGAACGATACATTGCACCTGTATCTATATTTAATAAGCCCATTTCCTTTGCTATTAATTTTGTTATAGTTCCTTTTCCAGTTCCAGATGGTCCATCTATTGCCACAATAAAGGTTTTAGCTTGCTTTTTAGGATCTCCTTCAATATGAATTCCTTTTGCCACAATTGTTATATCTTGTACAGTCATAGTGGTTAAAATTTCGATTTCCTTTTTTATTTTTTGTTTGAATTCTCTTAGTGCTTCTAGTATATTGTAGCCATAGTTAATAGAAACTTCCATATATATATTTGGTCCTTCTGGTTTGCTTTCTACTCTTGTTCTCATTACCTTATATATTGCATCTGAACGCTTTGCCAAATATTCTGTAATTTGCCTAAATACCGTATCTGAAATAGTAAACTTTCCTAAATAACTAAAAGTTGGTCTAATAATTGATTTTTCTGCCATATATGGCTCATCCCCCTTTTCTTTTAACTTAAATATTTGTAAAGGGTCTAAAATATATCCTGAAAAATCTTTTTTTATTTCAAATGTTGGTACTGGTATAACATGCTTTCCTTGGGTAGTGCGAATTCTTTTGGCTGTTTCCATTTCTGTTTCTGTTGCTACATCTTGAATATATATTGTTTTACATGGCTTTGGAAGTCCTAAATTTTCTGCTATTTTTTCTATCATTCCATCTGAAGTACCCAAAATTAAAATAGATTTTGGTTTGTACTTTCTAATAGCCTTTTTCATTTCATTTCTTTCTTTTTCATTTACAAATATTGCACCTTTTACTGTTTCAAGCTTTGTAGGCGCTTTTTTTGCTGATGTACCACAAATAACATTATTTTCATTAATTAATAAACCATCATCTATAATATAACTAATTCCATTTTCATTTGCTACCATTTGTGCTCTATAACTTTTTCCTGTTCCAGATGGTCCAACAAAAGCATATACTTTTATATCTTCTGATTGATTTATACTACTAAAAATTTGCATTTAAAAATTCCTTTCTTTTTTCTTACTTGTATAAAAAGCTGTAAAATTTTTTACTTTTTTCTTCTTATTGCATAAAAAACGTAAAATTTTTTACTTCTTTTCTAATAAGAAAAAATTATATATATAACCCTGATATTCTGTTTCGAATTTTATTGGCCCTTTAATTAAGCTTATTCCTTCCTTTGGAAAATTATTATATAAATCTGGATATTCTGAATCTATAAGCCAAATTCTACCAGTATAACCATTTATAGCTTCTTCATAACTAGATACTGTTTCCATTCCTGGTGCATAAGCTTTGTATGCTTCTATTATATCCCAGAGTCCTAAATTTATAAAATACTGCTTGTTTTCTGGGAAGAAAGCTGCTATTACTCCACCATTTCCAATGTTAGAATATATAATTATATCATCTTTTTTAACATTTTCTTTTAAGTATTCTATTTGTTTCATATTTGTTTCATTGTAATTAATTAATATGTTTTTAACATTGCTCCAAGTAGATAGTATTAAAATTAAAGCACATATTATTACTGTTACCCAAGTTTTCTTTTCTTTTGCCATAAAAAATGCCATTGCAAAAATGTATATTCCTGTAATTGCAAATAAATAACGTGAATATAACACAGGTGAAAAAATATACGAAACTAATAAATATGCTCCTATAACAGCTAGGTATACTATTATTGCCCATACTCCTGGCTTAATATTCTCTTTTTCTTTTTTAGCTTTATAAATGCGGTATGCTATGTATATATACATTAAAATTGAAGCTACTAATGCTATAATTGTTGGTGCATCAAAGGTAAATACGGTATCTAACTCTCTTCTAAATTGAAAACTTGGAACTTCTACTAATGTATTAATTCCTAAAGTTATCCAGAAGCCTGTTCCAACATGTTTTAGTTGTTTATACAAATATAATACCCATGGAATGTATAATGCTACTTGTACAATGGCTAAAATTAGAAAACTATAAAATGCTTTTTTGTATTGTTTTCTATTTTTTATTAAATATATTAATAATATAAAATTAACTATGCAGGCTGTAACTGTTGCGTAATAATGTATATAGCAACATGCTATACTAAAAATTTCAAAAATTATAAGGTTCTTTTGCCATTTGTTTGTGTTTAAGCCTTTATAAAAGCGATATGCATAAATACATAAAAGGCAAGTAAATAAGCAAGCCCAAGAGTACATTCTAATTGCTCCACTATATGTAGAACATATTGGTAAAAAATATGTTAAAAATGAGAATAATATTCCTTCTTTTTCTCCAAAATCTTTTTGTATATGAGTATAGCCAAGTATTCCAAGTATAACAACTGCAAGTACCGAAAATAACCTAAAGGCTAAAACATTATTTCCAAAAATAATAAACACTATATGTAACATCCAATAATATAATGCTGGGTGCACATCATTTCCTGTAATTTTCCATATATCTGCTAAATTGTGTTTTGCAATTGCTACTGAATAGCTTTCATCAAACCAAATATTGCTATGAAATGCTGATAAGCTAAGAAATACAATTCCTACTATTATTACAATTATGTGTATATATTTTAACTTTATTTTTTTCATTTTGCTCTCTTTCCTTTCTGGCTAATATTTTATCATACCAAATTTCGTTTCTCAATACTTACTTTAATTTTTTGTTAATACTTAAATTTTTTATTAATAGATTTATATATAATTGCTTAAATAGTACTATTTTTCGCAGTTTTGAAAGGTCCCGTTCTGACCTTCTTCACTGAACCTACTTCTGCAACGGGCAATTTGAAAAACAAGAAAACTGGCTTTATAACCAATGGCTTAAATAGTACTATTTTTCGCAGTTTTGAAAGGTCCCGTTCTGACCTTCTTCTATGAACTGCTAACTGCAACGGGCATTTGAAAAACAAGAAAACTAGTACTATTTAAGCCTTAATAAAATCACATAGTAACCAGTAGCTTTTAAAATTTCAAGAATGTATTGCTTTACAAAGTATTTATGGTATAATAATTTTGACCTTATTTTTTGTAAATAATTATAGAAAAGGATGGATTTAAGTTGAAAAAAATCATATATATTTTTGGAATATTATTTTTAAGTATAATTATTATTTTAAACTTTTCATTTACAGCAAATTTAGATGCTAATGAAGCAGTTACAATTAATGCTAACTCTATTTTATATGTCATAGGTGTTATAGCTTTAGGAATATTTATATTTTTCATAGCTAAATTTATAAATGATCATTTATATAACACTGAAAACTGTAAACATCCTAAAATAAAAAAATGCTTACCTATTATAGCAGTAGCAATTTATGCCATATTTCTTATGTTATGGCCTATTTTTGTAAGACCTGGAATATATGGAGATTGTGGAACTACTTGTGATGTAACACAAATAATGTATAATAATGATTATGAAGCCCTTAATAATCCTACTTACTCTCCTGGAATTTCTTTAGGTGATTATATGCAAAGATATCATCATCAAATTACACTTTCGTTTATTTATAACATTTTTTTAAAAATAATACATTCTAGTGAAGTAAGTTTGCTAAGAATACTCAATGTTTTTTCTACTATTTTAATCGTATTTTCATTATATAAAATAAATATACAGCTTTCTAAAAAGTATAAAACTAATAAAGTTTTAATGTTTATATTGTTATTAACTTTTATTACTTTGCCAATGTTTTCAACATTTATATATGGAGATATTCCAAGTTTGGCTTTATGTTTGCTTGCAGTTTATTTTACAATGAAATACACTGAAACTAAAAAAATTAGGTATATTATATTTGCAAGCTTATCTACAATGATAGCTTATATGATGAGAATGAATAGTTTAATATTTGTAATTGCAACTGTAATATATTTATTGTTAAATTTATTTAAAGATTTTACCAAAAAGCCATGGAAAGAAAACTTATTAAATGTAGGTTTAATTATTGCTTATATAGTTATTTCAATATTTCCATCTACATTAGTTCAAAATTATTACTTAAATAAATATAACTTAGATAAAAATAGTTCTTATCCTATTATAAGTTATATTCTTATGGGTATGGAAGATGATAGTTACAGAGCTAATGGCTGGTATGATTCAAATATTAGTGAACCTGCTTTGCAAAATCCTGATATTAAAGATGAATATGTGCAAAGGGTAAAAGATAGATTGCTTTATTTTTCACAAAACATTGACTATACTTTTTATTTTTATACTTCAAAGCTTGCTTCAATGTGGACTGAAAATACATATTCTGCTATAAGAAACAATGCTACTGCTGATCGGTAATCAATTTGAAAATTTTATAGCACCACTTACTTTTTACCAAAAAGTTCTTTTAATAATAACTTGTGTGTGTAGCTTAATAGTTTTAATACAAAATAGAAAAAATCTATCTCTTGAACTAATATTTTTAATTACTATATTTATAGGTGGATTTGCATTTCACGTATTATGGGAAGCAAAATCTAGGTATATAATTCCTTATATAGTTGTGCTGATACCTGTTTCTTCTATATTAATAACATCTATAAAGCATAGAAGAAAGGAAAGTGAAAATGAAGAAATTAGATGAAAATGTAATTTGCAAAATTTTATTTATATTAATTTTAGCTATTGCCATTGGAGTTAGAATTTTTCAATGGCCTTATGCAATTTCACAAGTAAATATTGATGAAGCAATGACAGCTATTAATGCTAAAACAATAGCAGATAGTGGTGTAGATATGTATGGCACAAGTTTTCCAGTTTATTTAGAAGCTTGGGGAGTTGCAGGTCAAAGTGTAATGCTTTTGTACTTAATGGCTTTTTTTATAAAAATATTTGGACTTTCTTTTATAAGTATAAGACTTCCTATGCTTATTGTTAGTATAATTTCAATTATTGTTTTTTATGATTTTACTAAACGTATATTTAATAATAAAAAAATAGCATTATGTGCAATGGCTTTTATTAGTATTTGCCCTTGGCATTTGCTTCAATCTATTTGGTCTATTGACTGTAATATGTTTCCACATTTTATGCTTATTTCCATTTATTTATTATATCGTGGAGTAACAGATAAAAAGTGGCTTTTATACCTTTCTATGGTTTTCTTTGCGCTAACTATGTATACTTATGGAGTTGCGGTTATTGTAGTACCACTATTTCTTTTAATTTGTGCTATTTATTTAATTGTAAAAAAATTAGTTACTGTAAAGCAGGTTATATTTTGCATTATTATATACTTTTTATTTAGCTTTCCTATTTTTACAATGTATGTAATGAATGCTTTTAAAATTGAAACTAATATTCATATTGGTCCTATAACAATTCAATATTTTAAAAATAATGCACGCACAGATGATATGATATTCTTTTCTGATAATATAGTAAATAATACTATTAATAATGCAAAAGATTTACTTTCAACATTTTTTACTCAATATGATACATTAGAATGGAATGGAACTAAAACTTTTGGCACTATATATCATATATCTATTATATTTTTCTTTATAGGAATTATTTATTTAATAATGAATAAAGAAAAGCGAAACACTGGAACCTTCTTTTTTGCAGTATGGTTAATTTTAAGTATATTACCTGGAATTATTATTAAAGAAGCTAATATTAACAGGCTAAACACTATTTGGATACCTACACTATTTTTTAGTTTTTATGGGATTTATTTTGTTTGCAGTAAAATCAAGTTTTTTAAATATATTATTAGTGTAATTTATGTTTTGCTATTTATTTGCTTTACTACATACCTTTATACTTCTTACACTTCTGTTATTGGTAACTCTTGGTGTTTTTCTGCTGGCTATACAGATGCATTGCATTATTCTACTCAAACCTTGCAAAAAAATAATGTATGTTTGTGTGGTTCTAATAAATTTAGCACTTATATTAAGTTCCAAGATTATTTAGATAACACCTCTTCTGAGCTTGTTTATAGCCTAGCTACTTTTATTGACAGATTAAATAACAAAAAGGAAAATGAGGCGTTTATTATTGCAGATGAATATTTAAGTAGTATTAATATTGACCTTGATAATTTTAATGATTATATAATTGGAGATACTCATATTATTTATTAATTTTAAATTTATCTTGTTTTTTTAATATTTTATGGTAAAATAGTACTAATTTTAAAAAATGTTTTTATTTTTAATGTCTCTTTGTACTAAAGCGAAGCGACAGAATGGAGGTATATATGTCAAATGTATTTGATACTTTAGTAAGCAGAGGTTACATTGAACAAGTAACTCATGAAGAATTAAGAGATTTATTAGGAAAAGAAAAAGTTCCTTTTTATATTGGTTTTGACCCTACTGCTGATAGCTTACATATTGGTCATTTTATTTCTTTAATGGTAGCTTCTCACATGCAAAAAGCAGGTCATAAGCCTATAATGTTAATTGGTGGTGGAACAGCTACTATTGGTGACCCTTCTGGTAAAACAGATATGAGAAGAATGATGTCTCGTGAAGAAATTGATCACAATGTAGAATGTTTTAAAAAGCAAATGTCAAAATTTTTAAGTTTTGAAGGTGAAAATGCTGCTATTATAGTTAATAATGCAGATTGGCTTTTAAACTTAAATTTTATAGAATTTATGCGTGATATTGGTTCTTTATTTTCTGTAAATAAAATGCTTACTGCTGAATGCTACAAGCAAAGAATGGAACGTGGGCTAACATTTTTTGAACTTGGTTATATGTTAATGCAATCTTATGACTTTTTAAAGTTATATGAAGAATATGGTTGTAAGTTACAATTAGGTGGAAATGACCAATGGTCTAATATTTTAGGCGGTGTTGATTTAATTCGTAGAGTTGGGCATTCTGATTCTTTTGGACTAACTTTTAAGCTTTTAACAACAAAAGAAGGCAAAAAAATGGGTAAAACTGAAAAAGGTGCTTTATGGCTTGACCCTAATAAAACTTCTCCTTATGAATTTTATCAATATTGGAGAAATATTGCAGATGAAGATGTTAAAACAGTTTTATCTTTGATTACATTTTTACCTATGGAAGAAATTAATGAACTTTGTGCTTATAAAGATGAAAGAATAAATGAAGCTAAAAGAAGAGCTGCTTTTGAAATTACAAAATTGATTCATGGTGAAGAAGAAGCCCTTAAAGCAGAAGAAGCTGCTAATGCCCTATTTGGTGGAAATGGTAGTTTAGAAAATATGCCTACTACTAAAATAGAAAATGTAAATACTTCTATTTTGGATGCTATGATTACTATTGGTTTTGCACCATCTAAAGGTCAAGCTAGAACTTTAATTACGCAAGGTGGTATTACTTTAAATGATGAGAAAGTAACAGATGTAAATTATATGTTATCTGATGCAGATTTTAAAGATGGATATGCTATTTTAAAGAAAGGCAAGAAAGTTTTTCATAAGCTAGAAAAATAAGATTTTAAAAAAGCAAAATATAATGAATTTGCTGCTAAGCAAGAGCACATGTACGGTGCAAGAATTATTATATTTTGCTTTTTATTTTAATTTAATCTATTTTTATAAATATACTTAAATATCTTAATTTTTCTTCTTTCAAAAATTGCTAAGCCTACAAACAAGCATACTCCAATAATGCTGCAAACAATACCCTCTTTTAAATATGGCACTTCATATTTAAACTCAATACTATGCTCCCCCGCTTCTAATGTAATCCCTATAAAAGCTGTATTTATCCTTATTGTATTTACCTTTTTTCCATCAACATAAGCTTTCCATCCTGTGGTATAACTTGTAGAAACTTGCATAATTGAATTTTCTTTTAAATTTACTGTTCCTACTATTTCTTTATCATTGCATTTTGAAACTTTTAATTCATTTTCTTTTAAGCTTTTTATTGTTTTTTCATAATTTTCCATTGAAACTGCTAAAACTTGTATATTTTCAAATTTATATGTTCCTTTTGTGCTAAAGGTTAATGTTATATCTCCTTTTGTGCTTTCATAAAACCCTAGTGGAAGTAAAATTTCATTGCATTTTTCATAATATGCAGATGTTATTTTATTTTCTATTGTTTTACTAGCGCTAATTCCTTTAAAGCTAGCTGTAATAGTATGCTGATCATTGCCTTGAAATTCAAAGCCTGTTATTAATACATAAATTTCAGAATTACTAACTTTAGGAATTGTTAGTATTAACTTTTGATTTTTTTTACTAGTTATAACCTCTTTTTCCTTATTATGTGAATTCATTATAGCTTCATCATCTGTTATTTTTATAGGTAATGTAAGGGCAGAATTTTGTATATCTAATAAATCTTGTTTTTCTTCTATTTCTAGTCCTTGTAAGTCTTCTTTACTATTAATAACTGCTACTTTTGTAATAGCATCTTCTTTTTCAAGTGGATTTAATTTTTCATAATTTTCTCTTAGCATATATTGCGAATATGAAATACCTAATGATAGCGCATTTTCATTTTCGTAAGTATTAACCTCACCTATTTTTTCTTTTAACTTATATCCATAAGGAACACTATTTTTATTTTTTTCATCTAAAATATAGTATTTTGTTCCTAAAATAGTTGTTATTTTAGTTCTATCTCCCATTCCTTTAATACAGTTTGTTGAAATAAAGCTGTTATCTGCTAATTCTTTATTTAAGTCATATATATATTTATTTCCTATTGATAAAAAACATTCTGTTGATGGATAGTTATAGTAAATAGAAAGGTTTTGTATATGGTGTGGAATTTTAGCAATTCTATAAAAGCTTGTTTTATCTTTTTCTAAAATGCTTTTTATATTTTCTTCATAGCTTTTGTTTTTGCCTAATTGAGTTAATAATCTTTCTTCAGTATTGTTTACCTTTACAAAATTTTTTGCATAGTTTCTATCATACGAACTATATAAGCCATAGGCCATTATTCCAATGTTTATAATGACTAATATATATATTAAAACATCAAATTTTAATTTTTTATATTTGTTTGTTTTTTCTTCTGTAATATTATTTCTTATGTAAATTGCAACTAGCATAATAAATGCAAGTAAAATTTGAATTAAATATATAATAAATGCTGCTTTTAATGATGTACTTAAAATTGCAATTACAGCAGTTAATGCATAAAGTGCTAAGAATATATATGCATTTCTAATTTCTTTTTTACTGTATTTTTCGTCAAAGCAAATTGTAATTATGTATGATAATATAAATGCATATGCAAAAGACCATCTATTATTTGGAAATGAAAATCCATTCATCGCTGAGCCTAAAAATGGCACTATCAAAAATATAGTTGTAACACATAAATAAATAAAATAAGCTTTGTTTTGCTTTATTCTGCTTAGAAAAATAGGAAGCATTACTAAAATAATAGAAGATACTCCTATTACGCTCCAGTTTTCGCCATAAACAGTTAATAAATTAATGCTAAATAATGATTTATAATAGTCTAAAGTGTATTCACAAACATTTTCTTCTCCACTTCTTGCCGAATTTAAAAATGCATATATTGTTGGAAATAGTATTATGCTTGCAATTAAAATTCCTATTATGTATATAATAATTCCGCTACTTAGTTTTTGTAAAAAGTGTTTTATGCCCTCTTTTCTATATTCACAAAAATATTTAATAATTGCATAAATTACAATCATAACTGTATGCATATAAAAAAAATAATAATTTGAAATTGCTGAAACAGTTACAAATGTGCATAAAAATACTTTTTTATTTTCTTTTAATAGTTTTTCTACTCCTAGCAATAGTAATGGAAATAAAATCATTGCATTTAAAAAATATGGGTGCCTTACTCCTGCAAATAAGCTAAATGCAGAAAATGTGTAAATAATTGCTCCTAGTAGTATGCTTTTATTTTTATTGCTATTATACTTTGCATATACAATAAAAGAAATTCCTATGCAAAAGAGCCTTAGTAATACTAAAAAACTATATGCAGTTTCTAAGTTTTCCATTGGAAATAGCAAACTAATATATGCAAATGGATCTCCTAATATATAATAAGAATATTGCCCTATTATATCAAAGCCTAAGCCCATATTCCAAGAAAATAACTTTATACCTTCTTGAGGAGAAGATAAAAAATTTCTTATTATTTCATTAAAATCTTTTAAAATAATATAGTGTTGTCTTAATCCATCTGCTTGCCAAATAAAAGTGCGATTATTTATAAAAAATATGCCAAATACAATGCATACTATTAAAATAAATAGTGCAGTGTATATGGCATATATTTTGTTATTATTTAGTTTTTCTTTCACAAAATCACCTTAAGTATATTTTTTACACTTTTTTCCAAAGTATTCTTATATAAGTATATTTTGTTTGTGTAAAAAATATGACTTAAGATTATTAGAATTTTTATTTATATTTTTTAAGTATCTTTACTGTTTTTATTTTGTTTACTTTTCTTTTTTGCAATTTCACATATATTTTCTATATTCTTTCTTCTACTTCACTTGCATTTACTTGTCCATTTTTTTCACTTGGTTTTAAATTTTCGTCTTTTTCTCTTGCTTTTAGCATAATATAATATTTAGTTGTTAGTGGTAATTCTGAATTTTGTATGTTTTCATATAAATCTTTAAAAGATTTTGCTTGTTTTTTTCCTATTGCTTCTTGTTCATCTAAATGCTGACTTGTTTCTGTTCCTTGTTCATAATGTGCAAGAAATGCTTGAGATAATTCATTATTGAGTGGCGTTGCTGCAAGTGGTCCTGTTAAAGGTTCTACACTACTTGCATTAAATCCTTGCTCTTCTACTAATTCTCTAGTTGCTGTTTCTTCGTATGATTCACCTTCTGTTAGTCCTCCTGCAACTTCTTTTTTCAAGTCTTCTCCTACTATCATATATGGAGATCTTCTTTGTGGAGATAAATACATTTTTTCTCCATCTTCTGCCATTAGTACACAATTTCCTGCATTAGATCTAGATTTTAAACATGTTGCAACTTTTACTTCTTCTGGATTTCTTGAATTTTTGTAAGTAGCCTCCCATATACTAAAGCGGTAACCAGGATTAGTCTTTTGGCTTTTTTCTACTATTAATTTTGGTAATTCTCTATCTAATTTAAACTCTGTTTGCTCAGCTTTTTGTATTTCTTTTTTATATTTTTTATATAATAATTCTAATGGATATAAAGTTTGAATAGAGCTATGTAAGTTATCTTCTCCACCCATTCTTTGCATATTCAAATAGCTTACTAAACTAGATAATGGAAACCAGTGCATTTTATTTTGTATATCTTGTTCTGATTCTTTTATTCCTGCTACATAAAATCTAGCATTTTGGTTTGTAAAAGATTGACAAACTGCTGTTTTTGAGTCATCTAAAGCACTAAATCCTTTCATTTCAAGCCCCATATTTAATATTTGTTCTTCTAACCATAAACTCATATTTTCTGGCACTTCGTTTTTTTGTGGGAAAGCAAAGGTTGGTGCTTCTAAAAGTATTCCATAGTATCCTTTTGCTTCTTCATCGTTTGCAAAAGCTGGTGCTTCTTTTTCTATAAGTCCAAATTCCATTTCATTATTTTTGCCTTTTCTTATAAAAACTACTACTGCTAAATCTTCATATTCAATATAATTTTGTGATGTCATTTCTCCTTCTTTGTTTGGGTGTGGGTATGTTACTTTTTGCTGTACTTCTGGTAAATCACTTAAATTCATTCTTCCATTAAATCCTTTTTCGTAATTATCATATACTTTTTCTGTACTAACTTTTTTCATTACAATCCCTCCCCATTCTTTTATTATATAACTTTTTTTAAGTTATTTAAAATTTTATGTTAAGCATTATTGCTTCTCTTTTTATCATGTTCAATAATTGCATCATAAACTCTTTTGCAATTGTTTCCATCATGATAATAGAAAAATTCATCACATCTTTTTTTGTATTTTTCTTCTATTTTACAATCATTTTCAATACATTTTATAATTTCATTAATGGTTTGTTCATAAGTTGTACAGTTTGGCCCAAAGCCATTAATATCATAATCAAAATATCCTTGGTTGTAGTAATGTATTTTATATATATGGTCTAAGTCAAAATTGGCGTAAATAACAGGCTTTCTTAAATATGCAAAATCGCATGCAGCAGATGAATAATCTGTAATAAGCATTTTTGAAGATTTTGTTTCATATTGTGAATCTACATCTATTGCAATTTCTACAAATTCATTACCTTTAAAGTCGTCAAATTGTGCTCTAAAGCTTGGGTGTATACAAAATTTAATTTTGTAGTTATATTTTTTTAATGTTTCTTGTAATCTTTTATCATTAAATAAATCATTATAAAAATTGTAATATTCACTTTCTGTAAATTTTGGGTTATATGCTCTTCTTTGTGTTCCAGTAATTACCGGTCCTACTAATGAAGAACGCCAACTTGCCATAATTAATATTTTATTTTCTTCTTTTACATCTTGCATAATTAAGTTATCATGTCGTGGCAAACCAGATTGCATTAATCCTTCTGGTTTAAAATAGTACATTCCATCTAATATACTTTTGTATTCTAATGGACTTGTTACAACATTTAAGGTAATGTCTTTATTTATTCTATTAAGCCAGCTAGATGAATCATGAAGAAGAATTCCATGTGTTAAATAAATGTATTCAAATTTAAATAAATCTACATAGTATTTTCTTGACTTTCCAAATGCATTGTTAACATATCCATCTGCATGAGATGAAATAATATATTTTGCATTTAGAAACAAAAGCCTATATTTCATTGTATGGTAGCTTACTACTTTCCCATATTGTTTCATTCTTTTGTAATCTTCATAATGCTTGTCTATTACAAAATATGTATTTCTTTTTAGCAAATTCTTTTGACTATTTGTGTATTTAAACATTAGCTCTCCGCTATCTTTTGCCATAAATTCTCTATCTGAAAATAGCCAAATATTTTTAGGCATAAATGGTTTTGTAAGCCAGTATAATGCTCTTTGCATAAAAACTCTATATCTTTTTCGTTTTAATAAAATATATGCTAGAAAATATAATTCGTTAAAAAATACTTTTAAGCCAAAAGGTTTGTAGTTTATTGTTATTTGTTTTCCTTTTTTTACTATTAAATATTTTTCTTTATAGTAATACCCTGCTTTAAAGTTTTGAATATGCGAAAAATGTATAAATTTGTTATTTAAAGTATAATATGTATCTCCTACTTTTATTTCAAATTCTATTTTTTGAATTCCTTCTAAAGGTATTTCAATGCGGTAGCCTTCTCTTGGCATATTATGCTCTTTAAAAATACTATTTACAGGTTTTCTAGTAAAAGTGTTTACTAGTATATGTTCTCCTTTATTTGTAGTATAATATAATTCTGCAATATCATCTAGGCTAATTTCCCCTTCTATAATTAATTTTCCATTTTCTACGTGTGAAAGTTCTACATAATTTATTATTTCTTCAAATGAAATATGCTCGCCATTTTCTAAATATATTCCATCTTCTTTAATATTTATGTGGTCTTTAAGGTTATTATCATACTTTACTTTTAATGCAATTAGTTTATAATTAATGCTCATTTGTTTTTGAAAAAGAATAACATCATCATCTATTAATTTTAATTCTTTACGAATAGAGTCTAAGTAATATTGCTTTTCTTCTGTGCTTAAGGTTTCTAATAGTTCTGTTTTTATTCTCCATTGTATATCGTACATAAAAAAGTGTTGCACAAATTTAATTACTTTACCATATTTTTTCATAGATAAATCTATTAAAAAATTATGGCAGTATTTAATTGTATCTATATACCAAGATTTATTTTTTCTAGAGGTTTGTACAGCAGATGATTGATCTTTTCTTTTTCTGTAATAATAAATAGAAGAAGCAATAATACCATATTTTTCTTTTTGCAATATTATTTCATAAAGTAATTTTGTATCTTCGCTTATTTTTAGATTAGAGTCAAATTTTATTTTTTTTATGACATCTGTTCTTATTAATGCTGTGCTTGCGTGTAAAAGAATGCTTTGTGGCTCTTTATTTATATCTATTATTCTATCTTTTGTAAATTTATAGTCTAACCAATGATATTTATTAGAAGCCTCAAAGTATTTTAGTCTTGCGGCTACTAAGTCAATTTCATTATTTTCTTCTAGCATTTTATATGCTTTTTGGTAAAAATCTAAGTCTATGTAGTCATCACTATCAAGGAAGTTTACATATTTTCCTTTTGCAAATTTAAGTCCAGTGTTTCTTGCTACACTAACTCCTTCATTTTTTTTAGAAATATATACAACATTATCTGGATATTTTTGCTTATATTTTAAGCAAATTGCTTCTGAATTATCTTTGCTTCCGTCATTTACTAAAATTAGTTGTATATGCTTCTTAAAACCTATTTTTTGGTTTATTATACTTTTTATGGTTTCTTCTAAATATGCTTCTACATTATATACCGGTATTATTGTAGAGATTTCGTACGTTTTATGCATTATTTCTTCCTCCTAAAAATTGCATTATGAATTCTACTAATTCTTTTGTTGTGTTTTTATTCAAATTTTCTATATATTTATTGCAAAATTCTTCTTCTTTTTGTTTGTTATATTCTTTTGCTTGTATTAATTTTATAATTTCACTAAACTTTTCGCATATTGGGCCTGGCATTTCTTGTTTGTAATTAATGTATGTTCCTCTATCATCCATATATTTTTCATAATCATAAGCATATAAATAAATTGGTTTTTTAGTTACTGCTACTTCATACACTATTGCAGAATAGTCTGTAATAATGTAATTTCCTATATGTAAAAGTTCAATTCCTGCAAACAATTTTCCTTTTTGTATTTTTTTATTATCTGCATATACCATTTCTGTGCCATCATGCAATTTTATAATTAAATTGTATTTTTCAAAAGGTATTTCTTTTACTATTTGCTCTATAGGAATGTTATTTTCTTTTCTTTGTGTAGGGCAATATAATATGTTTTCCTTTTGGTTATTAGCCTCAGGGTATTCTTTATAAAATCTTTTTTGTACAGAATTTTTTTCTTCTTCAGATTGTAAAAAATCTACTCTTGGCAAATTCATTACTTTCATCTGCTCAGGTTTTGCATTAAATGCTTCTCTAAAAAATTCTTTAGAAATATTGCTAGATGTTAAAATATATGTATAATTGCAGTGCATTTTCATTGTTTTGGCTAACTTTTCGTCTCTTCCATCTTTTTTGCCTAATGTAGAATAGCCAAACTTTTTAAGTGAGCCTAGTGCGTGCCATATTTGTATTACTGTAAGGTTTTTCTTTTGCTTTAAAATGCAAACTGGAATGCAATAACTATCTAATATAACTACTTTTGATGTTGCAATATGGTACATTTGTGTAAACATATAAAAAGCATATTTTATTTTGTTTGCTAAACCGTTTTCTAATCGTTTGCAAAGTGTAACTATTTTTATATTAGAATTATCATTTTTTAGTTCATTAGTTAGCATTTTAAAATCCATAGGAATTTCATTAGATTGCCTACTAATAAATGTTATTTTGTTTTTTTGTATTGGAAATAGCTTTATAAAAAAGTATATAACATTTAAAATTGCAATTCCTATTTTTAAAGCAATTTGCTTCATTTTCTCCTCCCAAATCAATCTATTTTCCTCAAAATAGCAAGCTTCACTTCTTAATAATGGTTATTATGTTTATTTTTCATCAAAATAGCAAGCTTTATTTCTTAATTATATTAAGGGTTGTTATGTTCATATTTGTGCTTTTTGTAAAATACTAAAGTTTATTAAACACCCAATTGCAAGTTTTTTCAGTAGAATGTCCGTCACATGCTCCTACAAATTTTTCTTTAAATATTTTTCTTTTTTCTTCTTCTAAACTTGCATTTTGTATAGCATTTAATAATTCTTCATTTGTTTTTGTAACTTCGCCATATACGTATTCTTTAAATGGAAAGTACATACCTCTATCATTTTCATAAAGTTCTAAGTCATAGGCAAAATATATTATAGGTTTGTTTGTAAAAACATAGTCAAAAATAAGTGATGAGTAATCTGTTATTAAAATATCTGTTATTAATAGTAAGTCATTAATATCTCTTTCTTCAGATAAGTCATAATAAAAATCTTTGTATTCTTTATATTTGTTAAATTTTTCTGTTCCTTCTTTTTTAGCAGATATTTTGTTATAAATAAAAGGATGCCATTTAAAAATAAAAATATAGTTTTGCTCTTTTAATTCATTATATATTTTTTCTAAATCTAATTTTTCTAAGTCATAGTCTGCGTTATAATACTGTGTACCTCTATATGTTGGGGCAAATAAAATTACTTTTTTATTTGCAATAAATGGATATTTTTTTAGTAATTCTGCTTTTTTAGAATTTATGTATTCTTGATTAAAAAACATATCTGTTCTTGGAAAGCCTTTTGCTTGAACCTTTTCAATGTCAATTGCAAAGGCTTCTGCATAGCATGGCCTAATTGCTTCTGAACTAGTAATAGCTTTTGTATATTTTTTGTAGCCTTTATGAATCCTTTTTAAATCTGTTTTTTCTCTGCTATGTCCAAATTTTTTAAATGCTCCTGGGCCATGCCATAATTGAACTAACTCTTGATTTTTTCTAACTTTCATATATGATGTAGCTTGAACTAAATCTTCTAAAAGTATATATTTAGAAGTAGATAAATAATATACTGTTTTAAGTTTAGTTTTTAGCTTTGTTTTTGCCTTTTTATTTGCTCTTAATATTACAACTTTTTCATAGTCTTTATCTGGTAAAAAGTCGTAAACGCTTTTTAAGTTTCCACCAAGAGTAGCTCTATCATCTGATATAAAAAGTACCCTATTTTTTACTAATGGTAAAAATAATATAAATAATCTATTCAAAATCATAATTATAAATTGATTTATTTTTCTAATTACTTTTTGAAAAAATTCATTCACTACTTATTTGCTCCTTTTATTTTTTATTTAAAAATTCCATTTCATTACTGTTTTAAAGTCATTGTTTAAGTCTTTATCAAATGCATCATTTATGTCATTTAATTGGTTTATTTGTACTTCTTCTGAAATAACATTACTTAAATATGCTTGTATTTGGCCGTCTTGTGCTAATTCTACTGCTTTTTCAAAATCTTCATAACCGCTTCTGCTACTTCCTACAAGAACTAAACCTTTTTCTAATACCATTCTTGTATTAATTCCAATAGGATCTTCAGAAACTCCAAGTAATGAAATTGTACCTTCTGGATTAATATGGTCTATTATTTGTTCTATAGCCTCTGCTGATTTGCTACCTCCAACACATTCAAAAGCGTGGTCTACTTGAAAGTTTGGTTCTACCTCTGTTATTAATTTAACTTCATCTGCAAAAGAAAAGTATGAAAGCTTTTCCATTCTTGTTCCTAATACAACAATTTTGCTATCTGGAAAATAGCTTTTAAGTAGTAAAGTGGTAATATAGCCAACAGTTCCACATCCCCATACTCCTATTGTATTTTTTCTTTTATGGCTTCTTCTTAAAAAGCTTTCTATTCCACTTATGGAAACACTGCAAAGTTCAAGAAGTGAGCCTACATTTTCTTCAATATTTCGTATTGGAATAATTCTATCTCTATCCATATAAACTACATTTTGCATAAATCCGTCTGCTGAACTTGAACGGAATTTAGAACTTCTTAAATAATTTTCATGAATTATATCATCTTTTTCAACAGGTGTGTTTGGTATTAATACTACCTTTTCACCTCGTTTGTATTCTCCTTTTTTGTCATAAACAACTTGTCCAACTGCCTCATGTATAAGTCCAAGTGGCAATTTTTTATCTAAAACTTCTTTTTTTCTTTTTCCTTGATAGTAGCGTTGATCTGCTGCGCAAATTGATAAATATGTTGGTCTTACAATTACCATATTATCTGCATATTGCTCATCTTTAAAAAAAGTTTCTATATTTTTAGGAGATACTAATTTTACAATTTCATTTATCATATTTACTCTTCTCCATCTTTTAAATTGTTAAGCATTAAATTGGCCATTTTTAAATCATATTTAGTTGTTACCTTCATATTGTAGTTTTCACCAATAACTATTCCTACTGGTTTTTCTTTTAATATATACACTTTGCAGGCATCTGTTAAAATTTCTTTTTCTTCTTCTGTTAAAGCTTCATAAGTTTTTATAAATTCACTTACATTAAAACTTTGTGGAGTTTGCCCTTGATACATTTGGCTTCTAACAGGTATGTTTGAAAGAACATTTCCATCTTTTGATTCTACAATGGTATCTACTGCAGGAATTATAGTATCTGTTGCACCATATTTTTTGCATTGCTCAACATTATCTTCTATAATTCTTTGTGTAACAAATGGTCTTACTGCATCGTGTGTTACTACTATATTATTATCATTTTTATAATTTTCATTAATATATTTGCAAACATTCATAACTGTTTCGTTTCTAGAAGCTCCACCTTTAATAACGTGAATTCTAGTATCACTGCAATATTTATATATAATATCTTCTGTATAGCTTACCCAATTTTCTGGAACAGCAACAATAATTTCATCAATTGATGGTGCTATTAAAAATTGCTCTATTGTGTGAATAATAATTGGTTTTTGTCCTAACATTAAAAATTGTTTTGGTAAATCTGTTTTTCCCATTCTGGTACCACTGCCTCCGGCAAGTATTCCTGCAAAATTCATATTTTTTTTCCTCCTATTATTAAATTTTTTAGTAAGTTTAGAATGTTATTTTAACGAATTATCATAAACATCAACAGCTTCTTGTATATCTCCATCAAATGTAACTTGTCCTTTTTCCATTACCATACCTCTATGGCAAAATTCTTTTGCTACACCTGTTGCGTGTGTTACAAATAAAAGAGTTACATTTTCTTTGCTTACAATTTCATTTACCTTTTTTACACATTTACGTTTAAACTCTTCATCTCCAACACTTAAAGCTTCATCTACTATTAATATTTCTGGATTTATATTAACATTTATTGAAAAGCCAAGTCTTGCCTTCATACCACTTGAATAAGTTCTTACTGGTTGATCTATGTATTCTCCTATTTCAGCAAAATCTATTATTTCTTGCTCAAGCTCACTTATTTCTTTATCTTTTAGTCCTAAAAGCTGGCCTTTTAAGTAAATGTTTTCTCTTCCTGTAAATTCAGGGTCAAAACCAGATGTTAACTCAAGAAGTGCACTAACTCTACCTTTTACCGTAATTTCTCCTTCTGTTGGAAAACATACACCTGTAATCATTTTTAAAATAGTAGATTTTCCTGCACCGTTTCTGCCAAACAAGGCTACAGCCTCGCCTCTTTTTATTTCAAAAGAAACATCATTAACAGCCCTTTTTTCTATAAATTTTATTTTTTTGCAAAAAGTATATAAAAGCCTTCTTTTATCATTTTTAAATAATTTATACATTTTAGTTACATGATCAAATTTAATCACAACATCTTTTTGTTCTTTCATTTTAAATTCTGTTCCTTTCTTGCTTTGCTCAAAGGCACACATAATAATTTATATTCTTTCAAACTATATTTTCTTCCTCAGAACAAGCAAAATTAATTGCAGTTAGCTTTTTGGCTTTAAATTAATACATCTGGAATTTCTTTTCTTAACTTTTTATATGCCCAAATAGTAAATGCTAACAATATAACCGTTATAATAACAAAATATAATAATCTTTTTGGCTGTTCCCAAAACCATATATTATTTATAAAGCAATTTCTAAAACCATTTGTTAAATATGTTACTGGGTTTATATTTAAAAGTTTTTTTACCCAGCCAATTTTTATTGTATCTGGATTCCATATTATACCTGAAAGCCAGAATACAGCTGTAACCATAGATTTTACTAAGTTTCCGAAGTCCTTACTCATAGATGTTAAAAGTGATGAGAATAAACTCCATATAGTAAAAAATATAAACATAAGTAGCAAGTAAAATGGCATTTGTATTATATAAATTGTAGGTGGAAAGCCCATACATATAAATATAACAATCATTATAAGTATTAAAGCAAGGCATATCCAAAACTTGGAAATACTAACAAATGTAGGTATTGTGGATACTGGGAATTTCATTTTAGTTACTAAATAACTATATTTTCTAATTGTATCTGTACCACTTGTAAGCATATCACTCATATAAAACCAAGGTATTACGCCCGCAATTAGCCACAAAAAGAATGGATAGCCGGTTAACAGGTTTTCCTGCTCTTAGCCCTATTTCAAATGTAAACCAATATACAAAAATAGTAACAGCAGGCTTAATAATAGCCCACGACCAGCCAAGTGCTGCACCTCTATAAGTTTTAACTAAATCTGCTTTGGCAAGTTTTAATATTTGATGCCAGTATGTAATATGTTCTTTTATTATATCTATTAATATCATTCGTTTCTTCTCCTTTAATGCATTTTTTTGCATTTTACATTTAAATTTTTTTTAGGTTTATTTGCTTTCCCTATAATATCATAATTGAAATTGTTTTTCAACCAATTATGACATAAGATTAAATAAAAACATTTTTTTATTTGTATAAGTTTCTTTTTTCTGGAAATAATTTTACTAGGTGGTGATATTTATGACAAATAAAGAACTTTTGTACATTGAAGATGCTTTAGGGCACGAAAATTTTATGAAATCGTGCTGTAAAAAAACATCTGAACAATTAAAAGATGTAACCTTAGCAGAATACATTAAACAGTTAGAAACAAAACATACTGAATTATTTAACAAATTTTTAAATTTATTATAGGAGGTAAAACTTTATGGAAGATAAGGACATAATGGAAAAAGAACTTTTAATTATAAAAGGAGTATGCGATTTATATCTTCATGGTAGTATAGAGTCTACCACAGCTGATGTTCATACTGCTTTTAAAGATGCTTTAAATACTTCTCTTGACATTCAAAATAAACTGTATAATTTAATGGCTGAAAAAGGCTGGTATAAAACTCAAAATGTAGAACAAACTAAAATTGATACAGTAAAGCAAAAATTTGCTTCAAATAATTAATGGGAAAAGGTTGCAAAAAATGCAACCTTTTCAAAATTCTATATCTTCTTTTTTATACTCTTCTGGTTTTAATCCAAATCTTGTTCGCATATAATCTAAAACTAATACCATACTAGCCAATGATGATAATCCTACTATAACAAATGCATGCTGAACACTTACTAAATCTAGTAATATACCACCTAAAATTGAGAATATGCTTGCTACAATACTTCCAATGAATTCATAAGTAAAAGTAATTTTATTTCTATTTTCCTCAGTTGTAAAGTTCTTTATATATTTACTTTCTAATATATACCATAATGAAGCACATATTTTTTGTATAACAAGCATTACTAGTATAATTGGTATAATTGCATTAGTTTTCCATAAACTTGAAATAATTCCTATAATTACACATGCTCCTATATATGGTAATGATATAAAAGATAGAGTTCTATTTTTAAATTTTCTTTCTATTGGCCTTTTTAGTGTAAGTGAAATTCCTGCTATCAAAGTAAGAATAGCAATTATCATAGAAAACTGTTCTTCTTTTATTCCTATGCTAATCAATAAATCACTATTATATGTATTTATTATTTCTATTGTACTATATAATACTATTTGAAATAATATAAAAGCTTTCATCCTTCTTGATTTTAATATGAATTTGAAAGAAGTTTTCAAGTCTTTTCTATAATCTTTTAATGTATTTAAAAATTTTTTATTGTATTTATTTTTAATTTTTACTTCATATACTTCCTTAAATTTAAATGATAATATTGTAGAAATTATTATAAAGCCTAAGCAAATATACATTGGCAAATAATTATTAACTACAAATAGATATCCTGCTGTAAGTGAGGCTACACCATCTAATATATAATATAAACTTCCACCTCTGGCATCTAGCTTGGAATATAATCCTTCTCCTCCTCTTGTTGCAACAGAATCATATAGCAAATTAGATTCTGCAATTGTTTTTATATCATATCCTAAAGCAAAGAATAAATTTGCTATAATTACACTAATTGCACCTGGAAAATATAATAATATTAACATATATATAATTAGTAGTGTATTTCCTAATATAATACTGTTTCTTTTTCCAAAGAAATCAGTGATTGTAACAGATGGTATTTGCATTATTATTTTTGATAGTAAGTAAAAACCATTTAT
The DNA here is from genome assembly GCA_947589835.1 of uncultured Clostridia bacterium. Lineage (GTDB taxonomy): Bacteria > Bacillota > Clostridia > TANB77 > CAG-508 > CAG-273. The sequence continues at coordinate 2,832 of CANQCT010000010.1, read as the reverse complement.
TATAAGTATTTCTGAAGCTGTTATTTTTTTAGCAATTGTATAAAATAGAAATTCTATTGAGTAAAAAAAATAACAAATCCCATGAAAACATTTTATATATTGGATAAAGCTTTGCGTTATTTCTTCTTATTTCTTTTGTTTCTTTTATAGTTTGCATATTTTTCTCCATTTATTTTTTATTATCTATTTTTATACCATTCTGCTTTTTTCTCTATATCATCTTCATACGGTGTCATTAATTTTCCATCTGCTCTATCTCTCCATGTTTTTTTATCTATACTATAAAAATCTTCAAATTTTTCATCAGTGTAAGCTTCTTTTTTATACTCTAAAACTATTTTAAAAGCTTCTCTTATATTTGCGCAATCATCAGTAAGTGTATCATCTAAATCAAATATTATTGTATTATACATTATTTACTCCTATATATTTTTATGTGATATTATTAATCTCTTATTTCAATTTTTATTTCTTCATCTACTTTTATTTTTGCATATCCTCCTATAGGAAAAGTAAAAATTGGAGTAGTATGCCCAAAATTAGCATTTATTTGCAATTAAATATAATATTCTATATTTCAATGTTCTTCTAAATTATAACATCTTTTTGAAACATCTAATCTTTATTTTCAGTTTCTAATAATAATTTGTCAAAATCAGATTGATAGAATCTATCTTGTTTTATCCTATATTTTTCAAATTCAGTTAGTGCTTTTTCTTCAGCTATTTCGTGTGATATCTTTCCTGCATCTTTTAATATATCTCTATCATCTGCTAATAAATATTTATCTATTCTATTATCCCAATCTTCCATAGTCATTGGAATATTTTTTTTTGCTCTACCTTCTGCTAAATCTAAAAAAGCATTTACTATTCTTTCTAAATCTTCTAATTCTTCTTTGCTTAAATAATTTTTAGCAATTACCACATCTGTTTCTAAAATTTTTCCATTTGGAGAATGTTTCCATGAAGTTAATCCCATATGTTCTTTTTCGCTATTTGCTCTATTATAAATTATTTCTGCAGCTGTTTGATGTGATACTGCATAATGCATCTTATTTTGAACTTTTTTAAAGAAGTTTATAGTTATTGGAGATTTACTATCATAATCAATTGCTGTTGCATATATATCTGTTATTTTTTGATAAAATTTTCTTTCACTTAATCGTATTTCTCTAATTTCTGCAAGTAATTCTTCAAAATAATCTTCATCAAAAAATGTTCCATTTTCCATTCTTTTTTTATCTATTATATATCCTTTTTTAGCAAATTGTTTTAATACATTTGTTGCCCATCTTCTAAATTGAATTGCTCTGTCCGAATTTACTCTGTAACCAACAGATATAACTGCATCTAAATTATAATATTTAACATTTCTCTTTATTTCTCTATTTCCTTCTTTTTGAACTACCGAGAATTCCTCGGTAGTTAATTTTGGGTCTAATTCAAAATCTTTATATATGTTCTTTAAATGTAATCCTACATTATCAGAAGTACAATTATACAATTCTCCCATGGCTTTTTGAGTTAGCCATAAATCTCCTTCTTCGAATCTAACTTCAATTCCTTTTTCTTTTTTTTGTTGTTCAAATATCAAAAATTCAGCAGAACTACTTCGTATTATTAAATTTTTATTTTTCTCACTATTATTATCTATCAACTATTTTCCCCCTATTTATTAATATTATCAATTAAAAAACTTCATTTTTTAAAATGACTATTAAATGGTCTATTACAATATTTAATTATATTTTCATGGTTAAAATGTGTATCTGCTATAAAATATCTCAAGTATATCACCTCACAATATATCATTTAAAATTATATTTATGCGAACATTTGTATTGTATCATGTATTTAAAAATTATTCAATCTTTTTAGCAAAATTTGTAAAAATTTATTGAAACATTAAATGTGGTTAGTTCGTTTATAAACGCTTTAAAATCCCTCTAATACAGAGAGATTTTATATTATACTTTTTTTCTTCTATTAGCTTATCTTATTACGCTTCTTTACTAATTTCATTTTTTATAATCCAGTTTATGTCTTCAATTGATTTATCAATATTAAATCTTCCGTTTCCTACTGGATAATATACAGAATAAAATTTATATTCATTATCTTTAATTTTATTTATAAATAATTGCTTTCTACATTGTGATACTGATATTTTCTTATTTAATACTATTGAACTAACTTGATTTCCAAATAAAACTACTACTTTTGGTTTTATAATTTCTATCTCTTGTTTTAGTAAATCTAAATATTCTTCATATACACTATTAGGAAGTTCTCTTGCATCTATTTGCGTGCATTTCCCTAGATTAGTTATAAAATATTTATGTTTTCTTACATCATCATATACTTCTTCTGCAAATTCTTCCGTCCACTCATTTGCTTTAATTTCTTTTATATTTTTATATATTTTTTCATTCATTAAATTTAATTTAAAGAACAAGTCCCAAATATTCTTCGTTCCTATCCATGGAGATTTTATGCCTTTCCATTTTTTAGATGATGCTATATTTTTTCCAGTTGGATTCATAAATACAAAACATATATCTGGATTTTCTGTGCATCCTCCATTATAAATTGAATCTAATTCTTTTGCTCCATATTTTTTCTGTAATTTATCATATTTTGGTTTTAAATCTTCTAATTTCAAATTTATTTCTCCCATTTATACATTATTTATAATAAACTTAATTACATCATCTTCATTATAGTTTTGTTTATCTTTATTTCTATCTTCTTTCGTTAAATCTACAAAATACTTATTACACTCTGGCATAATTGACATAGAATCTAAAGGATAACCAGGATTTCTCTTTTT
>CANQCT010000009.1 GCA_947589835.1 uncultured Clostridia bacterium | reverse complement strand
ATGCAAATTTTTATCTAACAAATTATTAAAAAAATTTTTTAGAAAAACTATTGACAATTAATAGTTAGTCTTTCTTTAAAAACTTATTATTTTATTATACATATCTATTGCATAATTATCTGTCATACCAGATATATAATATATAATTGCTTGGTAAAAATCTTTTTCATTTTCAATATTAAAGATAATTTTATTTTTGCAAATTTCATATCTTTCGCAATTCCAATACATTTTTAACCATTTTTCAAAATCTTTTATAATTTCTGGATACTTTTTAGCAGTACTTTCTTTTTCTTTATAGTATTTTTTAAGTGTATTGTATATAGTTGTAATTACAATTTCAAAATATGCTGTAGAATGTTGTAATCTTTCATCTGCATAAATATATTTATAATTGAAATCTTTTAATTTTTTAATAAATTCAAAATATTTATCAGAGAATTTTAATCCCTCTTTCTCATTGCTATTTTCACATAAATCATAAATTAAGTTATTAATTATGATAGTATTGTTTATAGGATCATTTTCACTCAATTTCATTATATCTCGTAACTCTTTTAAATGTCTGTCTAAAATTCCTATCGTAATAGCATCTTGTATATCTCTACCCAAATATGCTATTTTATCTGCAATTTTTACGGTGCATCCTTCCCAAGTATATGGGTTATATTGGTTCGGATAATTATAATCATATAAATCAATATATTCATTTCTTGGTTTCAAGCTATTTTCATCAATTTCACCACAATGTGAAATAATGCCATCTTTTACACCATAAGTAAGATTAAGATTTTGTAAGTTTTGTTTGTTATCTTCTAGTAAAATAATCTTATCCACCATTTCTAATCCGTTTTTTTCATGCCAAAATGTTTTTCCTATATCTTTTTTTGATATTTCAGATAATATTTTTTCGCCTTGATGTCCAAACGGACTATGTCCAATATCATGGCTCATAGCAATGGCTTTAGTAAGCTTTGTATTTAATCCTAAATATTCTGCTATTGTATTGCTAATTGATTCAACTAGAATTATATGTTCCATTCTAGTACAAATATGGTCATTTGTTGGTGAAAAGAACACTTGTGTTTTATGCTTCATTCTTCTAAAAGCTAAACTATGTATTATTCTCGTATAATCTCTTTCAAATTCAGAACGAATATCATTTCCTCTTGAATATAACTCGTATTCTCGTTTAATAATATTATCCCAGTTTGAATTTTCTGGTATTGCAGCTTGATTTTTTAAACTATTTTTCATGTTTTTATTCCTTTTATTTAATTTCTATCCCTATAATTATATTACTTCTTTTATTTAATTCTTTTATATAATTTCCTTGATCATAAAAAATTATTGATGAATCCTTCTTTATGCCTTTTGGAATTTTTACATTCATCTCATTTGGTTCTGCCTTTCCATTTTCGCATATTTGCATAAATTTAATTTTTTTAGTGCATCCATTTAGTGCTTCTTGTTCGGATATTTGGCATTTTAAGAAAATATTATTTTTATCATTCAAATCAACTTTGCCTTTGTCAAATATTTTTTTTGATTCTTCAAGATTCATTTTTTCAAAAGTTTCTTCTATTTCATTTTTATTTTCCATCCTCAAACTCCCTTTTAATCCATTAAATTACAAAAGCATTTTAAGATTAATTCATTTTTTTCTTCCTCTATTATAGTAATTATCATTTTATTTTTAAACTTATTTTTATCTTGTAAATACTTATCAATTTCTGATGTAAGGCAAAAATCTTTTATTAATAATTGCTCTGCATTATTTTCTTTTTCAAATATAATTGAAACCTGTTTTAATTCATCAATTTTATCATCTTCTATTTCAACAATCTTTATATCTCTTATTTTTCCTTTTATTTTTTTTAATTCTTTTTTTTTCAAATATATTGCTGTTAAGTATTTTTTCTACAACTTCTTTATCAGCAATAACATTATTTACTAAATTAATTAGTTCTTCATACAGCCCATGCTTTATAAAAAGTTTTTGCACTTCTGGATTTTCTATTTCTTCTGGACTTCCATACCCAACATATCTATCAAATACATCATCTTTTGTCCATTGTTCTTGAGGTTTATTTTTTAATCGTTGTTCGATTTGTTCATAAGTTATTGTATCATTCTCCATAATTTTCTCCTTTATATCTCTAAAATCTTTACTGTTCTGGTATTCTTATAATATCTTCATCTTTATCATAATATATTTCTTTAATATTTTTATCTCCTTTAACAACAAATCCTTTGCATTCATTAATTTCCTTCAAGTTTTCTACCATAGGATAATTTAGTAATAATTCTTTATATTGTTCATCATTTCCATATGTATCTATATATTCTTGAACTTGTTCATGAGGAGTTTTTCCATCTTCTCGAAGATACCCTTTACTTGTTTTTAACTCTAAAAAATACACTGTTCCATTACCATCATGAATAACTATATCAGGTTTTTGACCTCCTTTTGTATCATCTTCTTGAAGAATTAATTCTGAACCAATAAAGTAAATATTTTTATTTTCTAAATTTAATGCTTTTTTTAACTCGCTTAACTCTTTATCATATTTATTTTCACAATTATTAATTACATTTATTAACCAAGCTTGTAAATAAGATTCAATTTTTTTAGTTTTTCCATTTATGCCAATATCCTTCCAATCTTTTTCTTTGAATTTTAAATTAGCACATTTTTTTATAAAATCCTCATCAAAATAATAGTTTGCTTTTCTTCTTATTTTTACGTTTTCATTTCCATTCATAGGCTTACTAGGATGTGTTGACACAAGAGTAATTCCAATATCTGTTGGTCTAACATGAAAGTTCTTTTTAAATTTTGTTTTTAATCCGTTATCTTTTAAATCCTCCCAAATTTTCTTTGTTATCTTAGCATTTTCAATTAATTTTTCTTTTGCCATTTTAATCCCCCCTATTTTACTATAAACTCTTCTCCATCTTCTAATATAACTGCTTTATCAGTTAATTCTTTTATTTTTTCTTTATTTTCTGTATGTATTGGTATTACATATTTTGGATTAGTAATATTAATAACTTCTTTAATTGCCTCTGGTGTAGCATGACCACTAGTGTGTAAGTAAATATTATCTTTTGGAACGAAATCTTTGATTCTTCTATAATCTTCATTTGTTCCTGTTAAATAACCTTTCCATTCAGAATATATAAAAGCGTAATTTTCAAACATTTTTAAAAATTTTGTAAATTTTGCATTTGGCCTAACTAACATTACAAAACCATATTTCTTCATCTTTTCTAATATATTTGGTGCATAGCGGTAAACTTTGGTGCTTTTAATGTTGTTAGTATCATTAAATTTATATAAGTTACTTCTTGAAATTGTATTAATATATTCTAAAAGTTCACATTGATAATCATCACAAATAAACATTTTGTGATTTTTTAATGTTGCTTTGTGAATAGCTGCTATCCTGTCTATATTGGTACTACTGCATAATACGAAATTGTATTTATTTTCATTAAAAATTTTTTCTGCTTCTTTTTGTAACTCGAATTCTGTTAATATTTTACTATTATCTCTTGTTAATGTTGTTCCTTCACAAATTAAGCAATCCACTTTTCCAACATATTTTTTTACCGCTTCTAAAACTGCTTTACCTCTTTGCCCATGTGTTCTAAAATCTCCTGTATGTAAAACTTTTTTTCCATCGGTTTCAATTAAAAACATATAGCTGTCAAAGGCTGAATGGTCAACAGCAATAGGAGTAACTTTTATATCATCAATTATTATTTTATCTTTAATATTAAAAGTTTTAAATTTCGATATTCTTTCCAAATCTTCTTTTTCCACAAGATTTGCTTTACTAAGTCTAGTTTGCACTATATTATAAATTTCCTTTGAAACCTCTCCAATATAAATTGGTATATCAGGCAATACCTTATTATATAAGCCTATATGATCTCCATGATAATGAGTAATAAATATTGCTTTATAATTAGAAAAACCTTTTGTCAAGCCTTCTAATTCAATTTCTGTTTTTTTTCTACCTTCTGAATCTGGTAAATTACTACCTATATCTATAATTATTTTAGTACCTTTACTTGATTCAATTTCAGTAATACAGCCTCCTATTTGATTAGTTCCTCTATTAATTTTTATTTGCAATAAACACACTTCCTAATATTTTTTATAAAATATATCATTTTTCTTATTTTTTTTCAACAAGTTTGGTCATAAAATGTTTCATTTGGTGATTATCTGGAGAACTTACAAAAGAATATAGTAAAGGCTTTGATAGAAGTAATTTATATCGATTTTTAAGTTTTTACAAAAATTTTTCACAAATTGTCGACGCACTGCGTCGACAATCTGGAATGTTGTTGTCTTGGACACATTATAAAGCATTATTACAAGTTTTTGATAAACAAGCTAGGCAGAATAAGAATTATCTGTCTCACAATTTTCAAATGAACTTTGTACTGCATATTCATCAGCATAACCATTTATATTAATATAGTTAACGCATCTTTTTTATGAGACTTTGCAGAAAATATAAATACATCAACTTCATTATTGTCATTTGCAAAAGATTTTGATAAATCTTTCTGTTTTACTACGGCTTTTTTAGATATTGCCTAAGTATTTACTATTGCTATTTTCATATTTTTTTCTACATATTATCATTAATTAGTTTTTTTCTTATTTCCAAACTTTCTGTTGTTGAAGTGTCAAATTCATTTCCGTTCAAAACATAATCTATCCAACATAAAGCATATTCTTTTATCAATGGTATCTCTTCTTTTTTTAAATTTACTTCATCTTTATAATACTCTTCAATGAATTTGTTCATTCCTATTTTATCAACACCTCGAGTTTTAGAAAAAAATAAGTTTGCAATTAAAATTGCAATATCACATACTGAATCTCCATATTTTGCATCATCAAAGTCTATAAATCCAATTTGACCATTATTTAATCTAAATATATTATTTCGTGTCAAATCAAAATGCACCATAGATTTACGTTTTCCATCATTTTTAAATGGTATTTCTGGCAAAATAAATTTATTTTGAGTTGTGTTTTTATGAATCCTTCTTAGTTGTTTTGCTATTGAAGTTATAATATTATCATCTAATTTTCCTGTTTTAGGATTCCAGCCAATTTGTTCTCCATTAAGAAATGAATATACTACTGAATAATTTGTGTTTAATATTTCTTCAACCCTTTTCTATTTGATGGAATAATTATTCTTGGAGTATTTAAGTCTATTGTTTCTAATTCTTTATGTAATTCTATCATTGACTTTGTATGTTCTAAACTATCATATATTTTAATAACATATCTAGTATTGCTACAATATGCTATGTATACATTTCCATCTGTAGATTGTTCACTTGCTTCAATTTGTTCAGCATTAATATTGTATTTTTCCTCTAGAGTTCTCTTTATTTCATATTTTATTACATCTTTTTTTATATCATTTATATGTGACATTATTTTTTTTGAATTTAATGATGCTAATTTCATTAGTTCCCCCTTTGTAATTAATCCTTATACATATAAATTAAACATTTCCTTTTGTAAGCACACAATTTATTTTTACTCCTATACTTTCTTTAATCATGCATTCAATATTTTTTAATACTGTTTGAGTTATTATTTTACTATGTGATTTAGCATAATTTGATTCTTGTGTTATTCCATCTACAGATACTTGAAAAGTTATATTACCCATATTTTTGTATTCTTTAATTTCGGCTTCTGTCAGATTAAATTCATTTGTTAAAATCTGTATAGATAAATAGTTTTATGTATTTTTCTTATAAATTTTAATAAATGATTATTAGTTGTTATCTGCATATAATATATTTCTGGTTTTGCCCATTATATCTAATGCCAAACTATAAAAGTCTTCCATTTTTATTTCTTAATAATACAAAATATTTTAATCTTATTCTATTACACTGGAAACTGGTATAATATAATTATTTTCATCTAATTTCATTAATTTATCATATAAACAAATAATTCCACCCTGCCCTATTTTCATGTTTGTTTTTTCAAGATATTTAAAGTTTTTCATCATATTTTTTCTTGGATTTGCTGTTTTCTTTATTTCTAACGGATATAGTGTATTGTTTTTAAATATAATTAGGTCAATTTCTTCTGTTTCTTTATTTCTAAAATGTGATATATCTAAACGTATTCCTTTATTATCATAAGATTTTATAAGTTCAGAAATCACATACGATTCAAAAAAATGCCCCGATAAATCACTTAATTGTAATGCTTTAGCACTTTCCCAATTAGCTAAATAACATGCTAGTCCTAAATCCATAAATATTATTTTAGGCATATGAGTAAGCCTTTTTATTTTATTTGACGAATATGGTTCTAATAAATATACAAGTCCTGTATTTACTAATATTGAAAACCAGTCTTTAATTGTATTTACTGAAACACCCACATCGTTTGCAATATCAGAATAGCTTAGAGTTGTTCCAGTTCTTATAGCAACATCTCTCATAAATTTCTTAAACGCTTCTACATTGCCTATATTTTTTATTTTTTTAATGTCTTTTTCTATATATGTATTTATATATGAATAGTAAAAGTCATTTCTATCCATGTTTTCTATGTCATACAATTCTGGCATTCCTCCATTAAAAATTCTTTCAAATATTTCATTTACATCTGTATATTCATGCTGTTTTGGGTCAGCTGGGTCAAAAACTTCTTTTTTAATATTTCTAACAATTTCACTATAAGTAAAGCCATTCATTTTAACTATTCCAGCTCTGCCTGCAAGCGATTCTATAACATTTTTCATAAGACCAAATGATTGAGAGCCTGATAGCCAATATTGACCTCTTGTTTTGTTTTTATCCACCTTCGTTTTTATATATGGAAATAACTCTGGAGCATATTGTACCTCATCAATAAAAAGTGGCGTAGGATATGAATCTAAAAATATTTTTGGATTTTCCTTTGCCTCTTTTCGCAAAACTTCATCATCTAGCGAAACTTTTGTCATATTTTTTGGCATTACACTTTCAAGTAAAGTAGTCTTTCCCACTTGTCTTGGTCCCGTCACTACTAGCACTCTAAATGTATCATTGATTTTTTTAATTCTTTCTTTAACTTCTCTTTCATACATCTTTCAATCCCCCACAAAAAATATATTTATTTATATTTTAAAATTTCATTGCAAAAAAGTCAATAGTTTTACTGCAAAAAAGTCAGATGTTTCATTGCAAATTAGTCAAAAAAATATTCTATTACTAATTTTTTTGGTTTTCTTACTTTTTTCGTAATAGAATATTTTTATGTATTTTTCGTAAATTTTAAAGTATTAATAGTTTTCTTTTTATTTTACACTTTCTTCCAAATCATTTCATTTTCTGCAATTTCAAAACTTATTTTATTTTCGTTTTTTAAATATGATAAATATGAGCGAATTGTGCTACCAACTAATACATATTGATTTACATTCATAACTAATGAATATTTATTAAATATTTCTTTTAAAAGTTTTTCAAATGTCATTGGCTTTTCTAGTATTTGTATAATGTTATTGCAAATTTCATTTATTTTATTTTTATTTATTTCTATTAATTCTGTTAAGTCTGTTATTAGTTCGTTGTGTGAAGGTATATACGCTTTTCCTTTTAATGTTTTTAACATTTCTAAAGTTTCTAAAAAAGCTTTTACATCATATATAAAAAATATATGATATTTTTCAATAGTTTCTTTGCTAAATAAGCAATCTGCTAAAAAGTAAACATTATCACAAGTTTTTATTCCTACCATGTCAAAGAAGTGTCCTGGTAGCTTTATTATTTCTAATCCCTGTGGCAAATTTTGTTCTAATTCTTTTACATTTTGTGAAGGCTTAGCTAATAGAATTTTATTGTTTAATTCACTAAATGGATAACCGCCATATACAAATGATGGCTCTAAAATTGGATATTCTGTAATTGCTTTTTCAATTTTATTTGCTAATATTTCACAGCCAGTTCTTTCTTGAATAACTTTATTGCCTCCTACATGGTCAGCATTAGAATGAGTATTAATAATTCCTTTTACTTTCCAGCCTTCTGCTTCTATTATTTTTAGTATTTTCTTTCCGTTATCTTTGTCACTTCCAGCATCTATTAAATACACTTCATTTTCATTTATTTTGTATATTCCAATATTGTTTGGGCTTTTTATATAATATGTTTTTTCCCCTACCTTTTCTAATTCATACATACTATTTTTCTCCTACTAAAAATTTTCGATTTTTTATATTTGCATTTATTAAAAAAAATGCTGTCCTAAATATAATTTTAATATTGTAGGACAGCTATTTAGTTTTATGATTGATATAAAAGCATTTTTAGCCTTATGCTTCTGGTTCTACTAAACCATAGTTTTTGTTATCTTTTAAGCGATAAATTACATTTACTTTTCCTGTTTCTATGTTAATAAATGTTAAAAATCTATCTTGTGGCCTTTCTTCTAATTTTAGTTTAGCATCTTCAGGTGCTAATGGTTTAATATCATAATACAAAGTTTTAATAATTTCATTTTCTATTGGATGGTCTTCAAATTCTCTTGACATTTCTTTGTTTCTGATAGATTCTGTCATATTTTGTTGGTCTTTTTTTGTTTTCATTTTTCTTACTTGACCTTCTAAAATGTCTATATCTTTATCAATAGAAGCATATAAATCTCTATGAGCTGTTACTGCTCTAAATCTATCTGTTGGAGTTTTTACCTCCATTTCTGCAACTTGAAATCCTCCTTCTGTTTTAATTGTTGCTGTTACGTCAAAGTTTTCTCCAAAATATTTTATTAATCTTTCTGATTTTTTGTTTATGTATTCCTTAATTGCTTCTGTGGCTTTTAGCTCTTTTCCTACTATTTTGATGTTCATATATAAATCTCTCCTTCCATTTTTTTGTATATTTCTTTAGAGTAAATTTATTATATATGTTTTTATTTATTTTTTCAAGGTATTTTTCAAAATATTACTTGATATTTAATAAAAAACGTGCTAAAATATTATTTGTTATTTTGAATACATCAAAGAGGAGGTGCTATTGCATGCCAAATATTAAGTCAGCTATTAAACGTGTTAAAGTTATTGAAACTAAAACATCGAGAAATAATATGATTAAAACTGGATATAAATCAGCTATTAAAAAATTTGAACAAGCTGTTGAATCTGGAAATAAAGAAGAAGCTACAAAGTTATTATCTGCTGCAACTAAAAAAGTAGATCAAGCTTGCACTAAGGGTGTTATTGTTAAAAACACAGCAGCTAGAAAAAAATCTAATATGGCTAAAAAATTAAATGCTATGAATGCGTAAGTTTTAAAAAATTGTGCACAGTTTTTTAAAATTGGATGCTAGAAATAGCATCTTTTTTATGGCATTTTAGACTTTTGTTTATATAAGCAAATAATTTATATGGTAGAAATTACCTTTGTTTTTTATTTGATTTTATGTTAATATTATATTAGTTGATATTATTTTTTACCTTTAATATAATGAATTGTGAGGTTTTGCTTATGAAACAATTATTGATTGAATTTAAAAACATTGATGCTAAAATTGTTAATATTATAAAAGCAGGAATTAAATTTTCTTTTAGTATTAGCATTATTGCTAGCCTAATTTTACTTACATACGAACTTTTATATACTACTCCTATTACATATTATATTGGTATTTCTTTATTTAAAACTAGCTTATTTTTTATTTCTTTCTTTATTATTTGCGGTCTTTCTTTTAATAGAATTAAGTTAGATTTAAAAAATTAAATATGCTTTATATGTGCAATTTATGCCTAAATTTTGGCATAAGATTTTTTATTTGCAATTTATTATCTTAAAATAGGATACAAAGAAAGTTTTGTTTCTTTGTATCCTATTTTTTAGTTTATTTTTTTAATTCTTCTAAGAACATATCATTTAGCATTTTAGGGTTTGCCTTTCCCTTTGTTTCTTTCATTGCTTGGCCTACTAAAAATCCTAATGCTCTATCTTTTCCTGCTTTAAAGTCTGCAATTGATTGTGGGTTATTTCCTAGTATTTTCATTACTACTTCTTTAATAGCACCTTCATCTGAAATTTGAATCCAACCCTTTTCTTCAATTATTTTTTCTGGATCTTTTGGATTTTCAAATAGTTCTTCTAATACCTTTTTGCCAATAGCTGAACTAATTGTTCCTTTTTCAATTAGCATAATCATTTTTGCTAGTTGCTCGGCTGTAAATGGTATTTGATCTGGTTCTATTTCTTTTTCGTTTAATATCCTAGAAACATCTGAAAGTAGCCAGTTTGCTACAGCTTTTGCATTGCCACATATTTTTAAAGATTCTTCAAATAAATTAGACATATATTTTGATGCAGTTAGCATTTTAGATTCTTTTTCTGTTAGTTTATATTCTTCTAAGTATCTTTTCTTTCTGCTTTCTGGTAGTTCTGGTAAGTTTTTACGAATATTTTCTATGTATTCATCAGATAAACGAATTGCTACTAAGTCTGGCTCTGGAAAATATCTATAATCCTGTGCATCTTCCTTATCTCTCATTGAAAATGTTTTTCCAGATACGTCATCCCATCTTAAAGTTTCTTGTTCTATTTTTCCGCCATTTTCTATTACTTCTATTTGTCTTTCTGCTTCATAATCTATTGCCCTTACAATTGACCTAAAAGAGTTCATATTTTTCATTTCTGTACGTGTACCAAATTCTTTTGCTCCCTTTTTTCTAACAGAAACATTAACATCTGCTCTTAAAGAACCTTCTTGCATTTTACAATCTGATACTTCAATATATTCCAAAATTGATTTTATTTTTCTTAAATAGTTTTCTGCATCTTTGCTTGAACGCATATCTGGCTCAGATACAATTTCTATTAATGGAACTCCTGCCCTATTTAAGTCTACTAAGCTTCCACTTCCAAATTCATTGTGATTTAGTTTTCCAGCATCTTCTTCAATATGAATTCTAGTAATTCCTATTGTTTTTGCTTTTCCTTCTTCTTCAATATCTATACTTCCATTTGTGCAAAGTGGTTTATCAAATTGTGATATTTGATAAGATTTTGGAAGGTCTGGATAAAAATAATTTTTTCTATCATTTTTGCTTTCTTTTGTAATAGAGCAATTTGTAGCTAATCCTGCTTTTACAGCATATTCTACTACTTTTTCATTTAAAACAGGAAGTGCTCCTGGCATTGCCATACAAACTGGGCAAGTATGAGTATTTGGTGCTGCTCCAAATTCTGTAGGGCAACTACAAAATATTTTTGTTTTTGTTGAAAGTTCTGCGTGTACTTCTAGTCCTATTACAATTTCATAATCTTCTCTTAACATTTTTTACCTCCATTTGTCGCTTTTTGGACGTTTCTTTACGCGACACTTTGTCGTTTTTGTGACACATCTTTGACATATCTTTTCCATATCTTTTATTACATGTGTCCCTTAGGCGACACATTGTCGCTTTTAAAAACGTCCCTAAAACGACATTTTTGCTCATAAGTATATGCTGCATTTAAAATAGTTTCTTCTGCGAATTTGTTTCCTATTAATTGCATTCCTATTGGCATACCTTTGCTATCTACACCACAAGGAATAGAAATTCCAGGAAGCCCTGCAATATTAACAGAAACTGTACAAATATCTGCTAAATACATTTCAAGTGGATTATTTGACCTTGTACCTATTTCAAATGCTACTGTTGGTGATGTAGGTGTTAAAAGTACATCATATTTTTCAAATGCTTTATCAAATTCTTTTTTTACTAATGTTCTTACTTGTTGTGCTTTTTTGTAATAAGCATCGTAATAGCCAGATGAAAGCACGTAAGTTCCTAATATAATCCTTCTTTTTACTTCTGCGCCAAATCCTTCACTTCTAGAGTTACGGAAAAGTTCTTTTAAGTCTGAATAGTTTGCTGTTCTATAGCCATAACGAATTCCATCAAATCTACCTAAGTTAGAACTTGCTTCTGCGCAGGCAATAATGTAATATGTAGCTAGAGCATAGTCTGCAATGTTTAATGAAAATTCTTCTACTGTTGCTCCAAGTTCTTTATATATATTAATTGCTTTTTCTAAACTTTGTTTTACTTCGCTGTTAATGCCTTCTCCAAAATATTCTTTTGGGATTCCTATTTTTAAGCCTTTTACATCATTTTTAAGTACTTTTGTATAATCTACTTTTTCTTTATTTACAGATGTTGTATCTTTTTCGTCATGTCCTGCTATTACATTTAATAGTATTGCTGCATCTTTTACATCTTTTGTAATTGGGCCTATTTGGTCTAAAGATGATGCAAATGCAACTAAGCCATATCTAGATACTAAGCCATAGGTTGGCTTTAGGCCTACTACACCGCAAAATGATGCAGGCTGACGAATTGAGCCACCTGTATCTGATCCAAGTGCCCAAGGTACCATATTTGCTGCAACTGCTGCTGCGCTTCCTCCTGATGACCCACCTGGTACAGTGTTTAAGTTCCATGGGTTTCTAGTTGTTTGAAAATATGAATATTCGGTAGAAGCTCCCATTGCGAATTCGTCCATGTTAAGCTTTCCTAGGTTTATCATATTTTCACCATATATTTTTTCCATTACTGTTGCATTATATGGTGCAACAAAGTTTTCTAGCATTTTAGAAGCACATGTAGTTTTTATTCCTTTAGTACAAATGTTATCTTTAATTCCAATTGGAATTCCTGCTAAAGGATTTGTTATTTCTCCGTTTTCTACTTTTTTTTTGATTTCTTCAGCTTGTTTTAATGCATTTTCCTTTAGCGGTGTAATAAATGCTTGTACATCTTTTTCATATTTTTCTATATTTTCTACATAAGCTTTAGTTATTTGCTCTATTGTAATTTCTTTTGACTGTAACTTTTCTTGCAATTCATGTACTGTTAATTCTGTAATATTCATTTAATACCTTCCCTTCTTATTTATTTCAGTATTTAATAATATAGCAAATTTCATTTAATTATTTTTGCTATTTTAGTATTAATTTATTGAATTACTTTTGGTATTTTAAACATGTTTCTTTCTTTTTCTGGTGCATTTTGAAGTAAAGCTTCATTATCCTCAAATACTTTTACTTCATCTTTTCTAAACACGTTATATGTATCGTTTGCTCCAATTGATTCATTTAAATCATCTACTGGCGCATTACTTACAATATTTGCAAAGTTTAAAATATCTTGTAAGTGAAGTAAGTAAGTGTCAATTTCTTCTTCTTTTAAATTTAAATTTGCTAATTTTGCAATGTGTAAAATTTCTTCTCTAGATACTTGCATTAATATTTTGCCTCCTTATGTTTTTTAAATTTTTCCTGTTTCATATTATACCTATTTTTGCTAGGAATTACAAGGCTATTACATAAAAATAGAGAAAAAAAGTTACTAATTAATAGTTATAATTACATTAAAGCTCGAATAGTACTATTTTTCGCAGTTTTGAGAGGTCCCGTTCTGACTTTACTTCTTTGAATCTACTTCTGCAACGGGCAATTTGAAAAACAAGAAAACTAGTACTATTCGAGCAGGTTAACTATAAAACCATTAACTAGCAAAGAAAAAATCAGCTCATAAAAATTTTCTATGAGCTGATGCAAAAAGCCCAAGTTCCCTTAGGCTTTTTGATTTGCAAAATAAACTTATACATATAGCAAATACACTTTTTTATTTTCCATAATAGCTATCTAACAAAATTTGCTTTAGTTCTTCTACTAATGGAAGCCTTGGATTTGATGTTGTGCATTGGTCTTCAAAGCTTCTTTCTGCTAGCATATCTACCTTGCTTAAAAATTCTTGTTCATTAATTCCTGCTTCTTTGAAAGACTTTGGAATATTTAAGTCATTATTTAACTTTTTAATTTCTTCTATTAATGAATTTACACCTTCTTCATTACCATAAGCAGGGAAATTCATTCTTCTAGATAAATCTGCATATTTTTGATCTGCTATATAGTATTCATATTTTGGGAAGGATACAAATTTGGTTGGTTTTTGGCTGTTATATCTAATAACATAAGGAAGTAAAATTGCATTAATTCTACCGTGTGGCAAGTGGAATTCTGCCCCTATTTTGTGGGCAAGCGAGTGGTTTACTCCTAAAAATGCGTTAGTAAATGCCATTCCTGCAATAGTACTTGCGTTATGCATTTTTTCTCTAGCAACTTTATTCGAGCCATTATTATATGCCTCTCTTATATTTTTAAATACTAATTCAAATGCTTTTTCTGCTAAGCCATCTGTAAAATCTGATGCCATATTTGAAACATAAGCTTCTATTGCATGTGTTAATACATCCATTCCTGTATCTGCTGTAATTGTTTTTGGAAGACTCATTACTAATTCTGGGTCTACAATTGCAACATCTGGTGTTAATTCATAGTCTGCTAAAGGATATTTTTTATTTTGCTTTTTATCTGTAATAACTGCAAAAGAAGTTACTTCAGAGCCTGTTCCAGAGGTTGTTGGAATAGC
This sequence comes from uncultured Clostridia bacterium, assembly GCA_947589835.1. GTDB lineage: Bacteria > Bacillota > Clostridia > TANB77 > CAG-508 > CAG-273. The sequence goes on along the minus strand of CANQCT010000009.1, from coordinate 27,337 downwards.
TACTAGTTTTGCCTTTGTGCCAAGTTTTGGAAATTTGTAGGTACGTTTACGAATATCCATAAATTTTAGTTTCATTCCTTCTGCATCTGCTTCTGGATGCTCGTAAAATAGCCACATTCCTTTTGCTGCATCTATTGGGCTTCCTCCGCCAAGTGCAATAATAACATCAGGCTTGAATTCTCTCATTATTTCTACACCTTTGTAAATAGTGTCAAATGATGGTTCTGATTCTACATCTGAAAAGATTTCAGAGTGAACATATTCTTTTCTTTTTCTTAAATAATATAATATTTTTTCTACATATCCTAGTTTTACCATTGATTCATCTGTTACTATAAATGCTCTTGTAATATCTGGCATTTTTTCTAAATAGCCTATAGAGCCTGCTTCAAAATATATTTTTTCTGGAATTTTAAACCATTGCATATTAACCCTTCTTTTTGCTACTCTTTTTATATTTATTAAATTTACTGATGATACGTTTGCAGTTGTTGAATTTCCGCCAAATGTTCCACAGCCTAAAGTTAATGATGGCATATTTGTGTTATATATATCACCAATTGCTCCATGTGTAGATGGAGAATTTACAATAATTCTTCCTACTTTTACCTTTTCTGAAAATTTTTGAATTGTATCTTCATCTTCAGAGTGGATAACTGCTGAATGGCCAAGTCCGCCAAATTCAATTAATTTTTCAGCTAAGTCAATTCCTTCATCTGCATTTTTTACTACATAATATGCAAGTACAGGGCTTAATTTTTCTTTTGAAAATGGATATTCAATACCCACACCATTTTCTTTTAATACTAATACTTTTGTATCTTGTGGTACCTCTATTCCAGCACCTTTTGCAATAATATATGGGCTTTTTCCTACTATATCTGCATTTAAGGCGCATCCTTTTTCTTGTATGAACATACTGTCTCTTAATTTTTTAGTTTCTTCTGCACTTAAGAAATAACAGCCTGCTTCTTTCATTAATTTTTCAAATTCTTTTGAAATTTCTTTATCTACAATGACTGATTGTTCTGATGCACAAATCATTCCATTATCAAATGATTTAGATAATACTAAATCGTTTACAGATGTTTTTAAATTGGCGGTTTTATCTATATAACAAGGTACATTTCCTGGGCCTACTCCTAAAGCAGGCTTTCCACAAGAATATGCAGACCTTACCATTCCAGCTCCACCTGTTGCTAAAATTAAGTTAACATCTGGATGGTTCATTAATGCTCTTGTTGCATCTATTGAAGGCTCTTCTATCCACAAAATACAGTCTTTTGGTGCTCCTGCTTTTATAGCAGCATCTCTTAAGTATGTAGCTGCTGCAACGCTACATTTTTGTGAATTTGGGTGAAATCCAAATATTATAACATTTCTTGTTTTTGCTGCAATTAATGATTTAAACATTGTAGTTGAAGTTGGGTTTGTTACTGGTGTTACACCTGCTATAATTCCAATTGGCTCTGCTATTTCTTCATAGCCTTCTTCTTCGTTTTCTGATATTACTCCTACTGTTTTATCATATTTAATGCTATGATAAATATATTCTGTTGCAAACATATTCTTTGTAATTTTATCTTCGTATATTCCGCGCCCTGTTTCTTCTACGGCCATTTTAGCAAGTTCCATGTGATGTTCTAAGCCTGCCATTGCCATTTCTTTTACAATGTGATCTACTTGATCTTGGTCTAATTCCATATATTCTTTAGATGCTTGTTTTGCTTTTTGAACTAAATCATCTATCATTTTATCTATTTTTGCTTTTTCTTCCTCACTTATTTCTTTTGCCATTTTTGTAACCTCCATTTTTCTTAAATATATAACGCTAAACCTTATTTTTTTAATGTTACTAGTTAATTGTTTAAATAGTACTATTTTTCGCAGTTTTGAGAGGTCCCGTTCTGACTTTACTTCTTTGAACTAGCCCCTGCAACGGGCATTTGAAAAACAAGAAAACTAGTACTATTTAAACTTTAAAGTAATTAAAATTATTATATAGTAACTTTTAAATTTTTAGGTTTGCTTCTTCATTAGTATTTACTACTTTTGTTATTATATACTAATGATTTTTTATTGTAAAGAAAAATTTTTTAAGTTTCCCCCTTTATTTTAAGCTAAATTTATTATATAATATGCTTTATAAATATTGTTTTAAGCTAATATATTTTAAAATTACAAATATGTTTATATCAAAATTATTTAATATTTTAGCAAAAAAAGGAGCGAGAAATATGGCATATAACTTTAAAGAAATTGAAAAAAAATGGCAAAACAAATGGTATAGTGAAGGTACTTTTTATGCAAAAGATAATCCTTCTCAAAAAAAATGGTATGGACTAATTGAGTTTCCTTATCCTTCTGGGCAAGGCTTGCATGTTGGGCATCCACGTAGCTATACTGCCCTAGATATTATTGCAAGAAAGAAAAGAATGGAAGGTTACAATGTTTTGTATCCAATTGGATTTGATGCATTTGGCTTACCTGCTGAAAATTATGCAATTAAAAATCATGTGCATCCTAAAATTACAACTGAAAAAAATGTTGCTCATTTTACAGAGCAATTAAAAGCTTTAGGTTTTTCATTTGACTGGTCTAGAGTTGTAAATACAACAGATCCAGAATATTATAAATGGACACAATGGATTTTTATACAATTATTTAAACATGGCCTAGCATATAAAACTACAATGCCTATTAACTTTTGTACAGGTTGTAAAGTAGGATTAGCAAACGAAGAAGTTGTAAATGGTGTTTGTGAAAGATGTGGAAGCCCTGTTGTTCAAAAAGAAAAAAGTCAATGGATGCTTAAAATTACAGAATATGCACAAAGATTAATAGATGATTTGGATGATGTTGATTACTTAGAAAAAATTAAAACTCAACAAAAAAATTGGATTGGCAGAAGCGAAGGTGCTGAAGTTAAATTTAAAATTAGTGGTCATAATAAAGAGCTTGTTGTATATACTACAAGGCCAGACACTTTATTTGGTGCAACTTATATGGTTGTTGCTCCAGAGCACCCTATTATTTCAGAATTAGAAAATGAAATTACAAATTTAGCTGAAGTAAAAGAATATCAAAACAAAGCTGCTATGAAATCTGACTTCGAGCGTGCTGAACTTAATAAAGAAAAAACAGGTGTTGAAATTAAAGGAATTAAAGCCATTAACCCATTAACAAACACTGAAATTCCTATTTGGGTTTCAGACTATGTTTTAATTACTTATGGTACAGGTGCTATTATGGCTGTTCCTTCACATGATACAAGAGACTGGGAATTTGCTAAAAAATTTAATTTGCCAATGATTCAAGTTATAGAATCTAATTCTCCTGATGTTGTTTGTGATATAGAAAAAGAAGCATTTACAGATGTTGAAACTGGAAAGCTAATAAACTCAGGATTTTTAACAGGTTTATCGGTAGAAGATGCTAAAAAGAAAGTTATCGATTACCTAGAGGAAAAAGGCATTGGAACTAGAAAAGTAAATTACAAACTTCGTGACTGGGTATTTTCAAGACAACGTTATTGGGGTGAACCAATTCCTATGGTTTATTGTGAAGATTGCGGATGGGTTCCAATTCCAGAAAGTGAGCTTCCTTTAGAGTTACCTAACATTGAAGATTACGAACCTGGCGAAAATGGTGAATCTCCACTTGCTAAACATACAGAATGGGTAAATACAAAGTGCCCACATTGTGGAAAACCTGCAAAGCGTGAAACAGATACTATGCCTCAATGGGCTGGTTCTTCTTGGTATTATTTACGTTATATGGATCCACATAATAAAAGCGAGCTTGCTTCTAAAGAAGCCTTAGATTACTGGGGTCCTGTTGATTGGTACAATGGTGGTATGGAACATACTACTTTACACTTACTATATTCTAGATTTTGGCATAAATTTTTATATGATATTGGAGTTGTTCCTACTAAAGAACCTTATGCAAAACGTACCTCACATGGTATGATTTTAGGTGCAAATGGCGAAAAAATGTCTAAATCTAAGGGAAATGTTATTAATCCAGATGACATTATTAATGAATTTGGTGCAGATACATTCCGTATTTATGAAATGTTTATGGGACCATTTGATCAAACAGCTCCTTGGTCTATGGAAAGTATTCGTGGATGTAATAAGTTCTTAGACCGTGTATGGAATTTGCAAGATTTCTTAGTAGATGGAGATACATATTCTCCTGAATTTGAAAAAATTATGCACAAGGCTATTAAAAAAGTTTCTTCTGATATTGAAGAAATGAAATTTAATACAGCTGTTAGTACATTTATGACAATGGTAAATGAATTTTACAGGGTAAAAAGAATTAATAAAGCTGAATTTAAAACATTGCTTCAATTGTTAAATCCATTTGTACCACATATGACAGAAGAATTATTTGAAATAATTGGAGAACCTAATACAATAGCAAATACACCTTGGCCTACTTATGATGAAGCTAAAACAGTAGATAACGAAATTGAAATTCCAATTCAGGTAAATGGTAAATTGAAAGCTACTGTAGCAATTTCAGTAGATGAGGATGAAGCTTCAGTCAAAGAAAAAGTTCATAACATTACAGCTATTCAAAATGCTACTGCTGACAAAACAATTGTTAAAGAAATTTATGTAAAAAATAAGATTTATAATATTGTTGTAAAATAAGAAATTTTAGCCATATTAAATTAAAGATTATGGGCTGGTAACCTAAAGACCTTGTTGTTTTACAATAAAATTATGTATTAATTATAAATTTAAAGGAAGTATGCTTAGATTAGCCTACTTCCTTTAAATTTACTAAATTTTATTCTTCATGCTTACTTGCTAATTCATCTAAAAATTTTATTCATCTTAATTATCTTATAAAAATAATTTGTTTAATAATTATTATTTTTTTCTTGTAGCTCTATTGTAACGCATTGCCATTTTATCTTTAAAAAATACACAAAGGAAACTAATAATTGTAATAGGTGTTCCTATTATAAGGAAAAGAAAAGTTACAAAATTAATTTTGCTATACGATTTTTCTGGATTATTAGGGTTATAATATAGTTTTTGAGTTGTTCCTAAAACATTGTTAATATCACCATTTTTATATATTTCATCAACATATACATATTTTACATCATTAACATAATAGTAAGAAACTGCTTTGTATTGTTCAGTACTAATTCCTGTTTCATATATGTCTGAATATATGGTTGCATTTACAATATTATTATCGTTTTTTATACTGTAGTAATTTATAATATTAGTAACTGAATAAAAAATCATTACTATTCCTATAAAAAGACCAAAAATATAAAACAAATAATACCTATATATAGGATTTTCTTTATTCTTTTTAGATAAAATATATAAAGCTAGTGTTAAAATAAATATTGATACACATATATTAATAGTAGGATATTCTAATCTTGCATCTGGTGTGTTATTTATACCTAAGTATATGCCTTCTGTTGGATTATTCTTATAGCAATACATTATTATAGTTTTTTGGTTTGGAACTTCTAATTGTAATTCTTCACTATCAGTGTTATAAATTTTTTCAATATATATTTTTTCACCATTTTTTTCATAATACAAGTTGCCAAAATCACTATAAACATATTCCCTATTGTAATCTTTTTTTGAAATTTGCCATGTAATTGTTTGAAATAATGTAATAATACTGCATAATATTAAAAAACATCCTATAGTTACTTTTAAAATTTTTTTATAATTCATACGAAAACTTCCTTCCTAATTTTTTAATTTCTATTTTAAGTATAACTTATGAAATTATATTTTTCAATATTTTAATTAATTTTATATTTTTATTTAGGAAAGCTAAATGTTACAAAATTGTAATACAACTGTAAACATTTTGTCATACAATTTTGTCATATAATGTTGTATAATATTTACTAGAAAAATACTAAGGAGAAACTAATGAATATTGAATCAGAACTTAAAAAAGATGGAATTGAAATAGTTGGAAGATTAGATACTTTAAGTGTTAATTCACTTGCTAAGAATGTATCTGATAAAATTTGCAAAGCTTTTCCTAAGGCTCACTTTAATTCTAATGAATTATTTATAGAATTTGCTAGACTTCCTATGTTTTTAGCTAAAATGCCTGAGGGTTTTGCAGAAGCAAATTATTTTTATAAAAATTCGTCTATATATTTTAAGCAAGGTGTTCCTTTAGATGAACTTGAAAAGTTTGCTATTCATGAATTTATTCATCACTTACAGGAAGTTAAAGATAAGAATGGTGATTTATGCCGTTTAGGGCTTTGTGAATATAGTGAGTTTAAAACTTATGGTATGGCATTAAATGAAGGAGCTGTTCAGCTACTTACATCTAAAGTTTTAAAACAACCTGAAGATATTGTAAAATATTATGAAATTTCGCTTCCTACTAATAGTCCAAATTATTATCCTCTTCTTTGTAATTTAGTTAAGCAATTAACCTATTTAATAGGAGAAGATACATTATTTGAAAGTACATTTTTTAGCACAGATAATTTTAAATTAGAGGCAATTAGGCTTTTAGGTAGAAGGGAATTTTTAAAAATACAAGAGAATTTAGATAAAATTTTGTACATAGAAGAAAAAATTATAAAGCTAAATAATCAATTATTAGAAGATAGCTGTGATAATGCTAAAGCACAAAAAATTGGTATGAAGATATATAATTATAAAACAAACTTAAGAAAAGTTTTTATACAAACACAGGATTTAATATTTTCTTCTTATTTTAATAATGAATTTAATGCTTTATCAACTACGCAAGAAATTGAGATTTATCGTACAAAATTATATAATTACCAAAATTATCTTGGCATTACAGAAAATTATTTTGATTTTAATAATTATTATGTTGATAAAATGGCTGCTTTAGAAAATAAATATGAAGCAATTATTAATAATACTTCTTTAACTGTGGTAAAAGAATCTAAACTTGCTAATTTATTTAAGGCTTTAAGACTTTTGTTTTCTTTCGGAAAAAATGAGAATGAGAATGAATAAAAAAATTCAATGTTTCAGCGCTGAGTCACTTAATTTTCAAAAAACTTAAAATTTTCTAAAAAACAGATAGAATATGGCTATATTCTATCTGTTTTTGGTACTTTTTTACTATTACTGTGAATTGTGACCATTGTAGCAAATACTTCTTTTAATATTTACTAATTTTCACCCATGATTTCTTTTCTTGTTAAATTTGTTATTCAACAGGACCTTGAAAAGTATTCGAACGAATTATAATTATTGTATACTCATTATTTCTTCTTTTGCTAAGCCTGTTACATTCATAATAACGTCTATTTCTATTTTTCTTTCTAGCATTTTCTTTGCAATCTCTAATTTACCTTCTAGTTTTCCATCTCGCTTTGCTTCATATAATAATTGTTCTTGGTCCATTCTTTCTAGTTCTGCTTTTAATGCCATCCTTCTTAACACATCATCTTGGCTTATTTTTTCTAATTCATCTTTTGCTTCTTTTATATTCTCATTGTTTTCCATAATTTTAGCCACCTCCTTATTTTCAGGGTTTTCTAGAAACATCATCCATTGAAGTACTTCATTTTGTTTGTTATTTTCGTATTCTTTTATAGCCTTTGGTAGTTCAATTATATCAATTTGTAAATATGGAGTCAATAGTTTAGTTAAATATTCTTCTTCTCGTATTTGCCATTTCGTATGGCTTTTTGTTATTTCTTTAAAATCTTCTATTTCATCATCTAATATTATTATACTTATTGTCTTTTTTAAACAACTATATTTATTTCCTATTTGTAAATTTGCTGCATACATTTTTGACCAATAGTATAAAAATCTTTCTAACATTTTTTCATGTGAACTTAGCTGTATTTCTATATCACATTCTATGTTATCATTTATTACTGCCCTTAAGTCTAGTCTGCCATTTTTATCTTCTGCATTGTCATTTAATAAATCTTTGCTTTTGTCTAATTCTAGGCTATGTATTTTAATATTCAAAATATCTTCAATTAGTGCCTTAGTTATACTTTCTTTTCCTCTTGTAAATAATGCTTGAAATACTACATCATTTTTTAGTTGTAATATTTGCTTTTTTTCTTTTGTTTCTTTTGTTGATTTTTTTTCTGCCATAATTTGTTTTCCTTCCTTTCACATAATGCATAAAAAACTGAATAATATTTTTGGGTTTTAAAATATTACTTGGTTTTTTATGCTTTTTTTAAATTTTATATTATTAGCTAGAAGGCTTATTTTTATATAGTGCTTTTATAATTTGCTTTTAATTTTTTTACTCATTTTTATTTGGATTTTTAATATTAAGATATACTAAATTATTTTTGATTTTAATATTAAGACATACCTAAATCACTTTTGATTTTTTTAATATTTTAAATTATTTTAATAACTAAGTAGCCTATAAATTTTCATAAATTGGCCTTAATTTTAGTTTAACATATTTTTCGCAGTTTTGAGAGGTCTTTGACTTACACATTTTTCCTTAAACTTACTTACTTTGGTGAGCATTTGAAAAACAAGAAAACTAGTACTATTTAAGTTTTTATGTAATTATAACTATTATGCAGTAGCTATATTTTAAGATTAAATAAAATTTTATTTTAAAAGCATATAATAAAATAGATAAAAATAGCTTGCCTTTCGGCTAAGAATATAATACTTCAATTATATAGCATTTTTTCTATTTTGCAACATTTTTCGTGTGACAAATTTCGACATTTTAAGTTACCACTAATGCAATTAAAGTTATACCGCTTCTCTTTTGAGTTTAAGCCTTGCTTTTGGCTTAAATTTTGTTTTGGCTATTTTTTAGCCTCATAGCTTTATATTTACGTAATTAGTTCTATTTGCTCTTATATAACTTATTTTACACATTAAATGCTTTTTAAATATTCTTCTATTTCTTTAGCAGCTTCTCTACCATCTCTTGCTGCCCAAGCAACTGTTGATGTGGTTCCAATTAAGTCTCCGCCTGCAAAAATATTAGTTCCTGTAATTCTATAATCTTTTCCTACCTCTAAATATTTTTTATGTGTGGCAGTTAAGTTTTGGCTTTCTAATATTTCCATTTCTACCTTTGCGCCTACTGCCATTACTACATAGTCCATATCCATAATATAATTACTGTTTTCAATATCTACTGGTACTTTTCTATTTTCTCCTTCTTTTTGAACAAGCTGTGTTTTAATGCATTCTATTTTTTCTACTTTTTTATCTCCTAATATTTTAGTGATATTAGTTTGAAATAAAAATTCTATGTTTTCTTTTTTAGCATCTTCTATTTCTTTTGCTTCTGCTGGCATTTCTGCTTCTGATCTTCTATATATAACTACCACCTGCTTAGCACCTAGTCTTTTAATGGTTCTGGCACAATCCATTGCAACATTTCCACCACCAATTATTGCTACTTTTTTATTTGTATAATCTGGATGGTTTTGTAGCTCTAACAATGTATTTCCACCATAAACTCCTGGTAAGTTTTCTCCTGGTATTACCATTTGCCTTGGAATATTAGCTCCAAATGATAAAAATACTGCATCGTAGTTGTTTTTTAGTTCTTCTAATGTTAAATTTTTTCCTAATTCTTTTTCATATTTTACTTGTATACCTAAGCTTAATATGGAATTGATTGTTTTTTCTAGCACCTTTGAATCTAATCTAAAGTCTGGTATTCCGTGGCTTAAAATTCCGCCAAGCTTATTATACTTTTCATAAATTGTAACTTTTGCGCCTTTTATTGCTAAAAAACTGCTACAAGTAAGTCCTGCTGGTCCGCCACCTACTACTGCTACTTTTTTTCCATTTAAAGTGTCTTCTATTGTAATGTTTTTGTTATAGCCTTTTTCTAAGGCATTATCAAATATGTAAGCTTCTATTTCTCCAATGCTAACTGGCATTTGCTTTATTCCTCTTATGCAACTGCCTTGGCATTGCTTTTGATGAGGGCATATTCTTCCACATATACTGCCAAGTACCGTTGTTTTTGCTAAAGTTTTATATGCCTCTTCTAAATTTCCCTCTTTTGCATATTTAATAAATGTTGGAATATCATTTTCAAGCGGACAGCCTTTTTGACTACAAGGTTTATTAACACAATTTAAACAATAATTTAATTTTTGTTGCATTTCTTCTTTAATTTTTCCATTCATTATTTTAGCCTTTCTTTTTGGTATTGTATTTTTATACTTAGCTTTATTTTTTCTTTGTTATTATTTAGGGTTTGCTATTTACTAATTTGCAATTCGTTATATTTAGCTACAACTTCTTTTAAATCTTTCCAAAAGTCAATCTTTTTATTTTCATCTCTTAATAATGCGGCTGGATGCCACGTTGGCATATAATATATTCCTCTTTGTTCTACCCAGTTTCCTCTGCTTGAAGTTATACCATATTCTTTACCTAAAATATTTTTTAAAGCTGTACTGCCTAATAATACAATTATTTTTGGCTTTACTAGTACAACCTGATTTCTTAAATAATCTAAACAGGCTAACGCTTCATCATCTTCTGGAACTCTGTTAGCAGGTGGCCTACATTTTACAATATTTGCAATATATACTTCATTTCTTTTTATTCCTAGCCCTTGAAATGCTTTGTTCATAAGCTGACCTGCTTTTCCCACAAAAGGAAGGCCTTGTGTATCTTCATCTGCTCCAGGTCCTTCGCCAATAAACATTATATCCGCTTCTTTGCTTCCTTCTCCAAATACTATGTTATGCCTATTTTGGCATAGCTTACATTTACTACAATTTTGAATGCTATTTTCTAGTTCTTCCCATGTTTCGTACATATCTTTCTCCTTTTTGTCGCCTTGGGGACGTTTCTTCACGCGACAAAGTGTCGCCTTTGGGACAGGTGTTTATTTTTTATATATTTGTCAAACTAAAGTATAATACAATCGCAGTTGCCGCGCAGCGATTAAGCGAGAGCACCAAGCATTGGTGCGGAGCGCGAGTGGAGTAGCCTACAAATTATTGGATTGGCTGCGACAAGCAAGGCACAAGATGTATTATCCTTTAGTTTGACATAAAGTTTTATATTTAAACATGTGTCCCAGAAGCGACACTTTGTCGCGTTAAGAAACGTCCCTTAAGCGACACAATTTTCTAATAATTCAATTTTTACTTTTTCGCTTGTGTTAATTTTTGCCATTGTTCCTATTGGTATTACAGTTTTTCTATCTGTATGGCCAAAGTTATTGGATTTTATTATTGGAAATTTATATTCTCCATCTAATGTATCTAGTAAAATTTTTTCTAAAGCTATGCTTCCATCATAGTTTCCAACCCATATTCCTTTAATTTTATCAAATACGCCGTTTTGTTTCATATTGTATAAGTAGTTACTTGCTAGTGCTGGTGGTGTTTCTAAAAATAGTTCTTCTATAAATAAAATTTTATCTGTAAAATCAATTTTATATTTTCCACTTGACATTTCACTTACTAAGCTTAAGTTTCCACCAACTAAAATTCCTTTTGCTACTCCTTCTTTTATTGTTATGTATTCATCATCTGCTGTGCCTAAGCTAAGGCCGCCTTCTACTAAGCGTTTTATTACTTCTTTATAACCATATTCGGTTTGCCAAGAGGTTAAGGCTTTAAATGTTGGCCCATGAAATGTAACTAGCCCAGTTTTACTGTAAATTGCATTTAAAAGCGATGTAGAATCACTAAAGCCACAAATGATTTTAGGGTTATATTTAATTTTATCATAATCTAAATAATCAAATGTGCTGTTTGAATTAAATCCTCCACAAATGCAAAATATTGCCTTTACAGTATTATCTTGAAACATTGAGTTTATATCTTCTGCTTTTTGTTTAGCAGTTGCTCCATAACCTAAGTTATTTGCTAAAGCATTATCTGCAAATTTTATTTTAAAGCCCGAGCTTTCCATTAAATAAATAGATTTATTAATTGTTTCTAAATCATCTTTAGTAATGACATCTGATGGTGAAATAAGACCTATTGTATCACCTTTTTGTAATTTTTGTGGTATCATATAATTTTAACTCCTTTTTGGGGACAGTCCCTTTTTCCCATTTTGGGTAAAAAGGGACAAGTCATTTTTTAATATGTGTCACTAAAGCGACAAACTGTCGCTTTAAATAAAATCCATTAAGTGACCAATTTTGACCTGTCCCTAAGTGCTTGAAAATGAGCATTGGGACCTGTCCCTATTAATGCAGCATTTCTTCCAGAGCCTTCTTTATCAGCTCTATATGAATGAAATTCATTGCTATGGCATACTGTACAAATATTGCTATCTATAATGTTTTCTTCTTTTAAGCCTAGATCTTTTAATAAACAAATATTTATTTTTACTGTGTCTATTTTGTATTTTTGTTTACCTTCTTTTATTTCATCTTTTATTATAATATCTTTTATTTCTGGTAAATTTTTATATTTTTCGTAGAATAAGTTTTTAACATCTTCATCTACTTCAAAGCAACATTTCCTTATACTTGGGCATATACAGCATATTATATCTTCTGGATTAGAATTAAAGCCTTGTATCATTTTATTAATTGCACTTTTGCACATTCCTGCTAGTGTTCCTCTCCAGCCAGAATGAATACTTCCAATTACTTTTTTAATTGGATCATATAATAGTAAGGAAATGCAATCTGCTGATGTGGTAAGTAGAGTTAGACCTGCTTTATTTGTTAATAGTCCATCTACGTTTTCTAAAGTTTTTACTTCATTTACAATTTCTACATTTGTGGTGTGTGTTTGATGTGGTTTTATTACTTTCGTATAATCTAAATTTAAACATCTACAGATTTTTTCATAGCTTTGTTTTAATAATTGTTCATTTTTATAAATTGGTGGAAAGTTCAAATTCTTTCTTAATGTATAACAATGTTTTATTTCTGGGTATTCTAATAACTTTTTAAATTGTATGTATTGTACATTCTTTTCTTCTACACATATTAGCTTTTCATCTTCCCAAATTTTTGTCATACTTTCTTTCCTTTCGTTTTTCTATAATTATATGCTATTAGTTTCTTATATAATATTAAGCTATTTAGCAAAAAAAATCAAGAGTTACCATATAGTTATAATTACATTGAAGCTTAAATAGTACTATTTTTCGCAGTGTTTTTATAATTATTGAAATCGACATAAATATGTGATATAATACTCATATCATTCGTAGCTATGCGAACTATAATAAAAATAGCAAAATTATCAAATTCTCGTAAAACAATTGTTAGGAGGAATAAAAATGGACTATAAAGTTATCATTGTTTCTGAACCCCACATTTTTTCTGATTCTCGTCCTGTCGGTAAACCCCGCGAGTCTGATTATGGCCACACCCTTGGCGAACAATTAAGGAAAAGTCATGATATGTCTATGTGGATTGGAAACACTGGGCGGAGAGGAATAAGTAATTATCCTAAAGCTGAGGAAAGTACTACAGAGAAATTGCAAAGAATAGTAAAAGAGCATATTGAAGATGGCTGGAAACTTCAGGGTGGTGTGTCAATAGCATTCGCCCCGAATGGTAATCACTATTTCGCTCAGGCGATGATAAAAGAGTAGTTCTAGCAGAAATTAGGGTTCCTTATTTGGAACCCTAATTTTATCATTAGAATTTACTTTTTATCTATAAAATATGGTCCATTTATTTTCATCGGTCTTTTTAATTGTAATAAACTTTCTTGGTGCTAATAAGACCAAAACAATTATTAAGACTGCGATGAGCTTGGGCCACCGAGGGTCGACTCCTATCCACTCAGTACAAAATTGCACAAAGGTTGATATCATAGATAAAGCCCTCCTAAAAATAGATATGTATATATTATATCATACTTTCTTCATTTCCTCAAGTACTGCATCTTTAGACAAATTTGCAATGTATTTATAATTATTTTTAGTGGTTTGATTAAACCCACAAATAGCTTTATATTCACAGTATTCACATGGAGTTTTTTTATCTCTCATTCTATAATATGGCTCTATTGCAATGTTACCACTTAAAATTTCTTCTGAAATTTGCTTTATGATTTTTTCCATATATTTTTGCAAATTTTCAAATTGTTTTTGATTTAAAGTATTTGGTTTTTCGCTAACTTCGCCATCTTTTGTTATATATGCTGGAACTATGTTTGAACTTCCACTTTCTAAGTTAGTATCCATTTTCTTTACAATTTTACTATCTGCAAGTATTAGCCCTTGCATTTTAAATTGTTTTTTAAGTTCTTGCTCAATTTGTTCTTCTTCTAAATCACTATTTGCATTTAAAATAGGTTCAATTAAATTAAAGTAAAATACTCCTGCTGGAAGCACGTCTTCTTCTTTGCAAGTTGCATCTAAATAAGTTAAAAGTTGTAGTTGCAAACCTGCTAAAACCTCATTTAAGTTTATATTTTTTATAGATGATTTGTAATCAATAATTCTAATATACTTTCCATCAGTGGTTTTGGCAATATCTACTCTATCAATTTTTCCTGTAATTTCTACCTTTTTTCCATCGCTTAACGTAAATGTAATTGGGCTATATTCTTTTCCTTCTTTAAATTCTAATTCGTGTCCTAACACTTCAAATTCGCTATACTTAAGGCTATTTACAATGTATTTCATTGAGTTTACTACTACTTTTTTAAGTCTTTGTGCTAGAATTTTGTACTTTGGAATGCTGCTGAAAATATCATATTTTTTTAAGTTTAGTTTTTCTTCTACAATTTCTTCCGTTATCTCTCTTATTTGCTCATCTGTAATTTTTTTCACGTTAAGTTCTAGTTCTTCTAGCCTTTCAAAAAAACTATCTATTACATCGTGCATAAAATTTCCTGTGTCAACAGATTCTACCTTAAAGCTACTTTCTTCTTTTAATTTTAATCCATATTTTAAGTAATATGAAAATGCACATGATTTATATTTTTCTAAACGAGATATACTTGTTTTTAGAGTATTTCCATATAGCTTATTTATATTTTCCTTTTGTATTTTTTCTGGCACATTTTCATATTTAATTGCCCTTAGTGCATTTTCTAATTTATCTTTTTCATTAATATTATAATAGTTATATAAGTGAAACCACACTGGCTCTATTTGCTTTCCTTCTTTTAAATCTCTTAATTTTATTAAAAGTTCGTCAAATGTAGTATTTTTAAGTAAAATTTCGCTTTTTCTATTTACAACATCACTTTCTTCACTAAGTTTCGGAAAAATTCTTTTTATTTTGTTAATAATAATTGATGGTCTTAAAGATTTGCCTTCTGAATCTGATGATACATAAGATAAATATAGCTTTTCTTCTGCTGTAGTAAATGCTTTATAAATGTTGAAATTATCATCATAAAGTTTTTCCATTGTTCCTTTAGCAAGTTCTATTCCTTGCTGTTTTAATATTTGTCTATCATTGTCATCTAAAAAGCCTTCTTCTTTTTGAACACTTGGAAAAATGCCATCATTTAGTCCTATTAAAAAGGCTACTTTAATTTTGTGAGATCTAGAACGGTCAACATCTCCTATTACTACTTGGTCTGCTGCTTCTGGTATTACACCTAAGTCACTTTGAGTAAATCCCATTTTTAAAATTTTTGCATATTTTTCAAATGTAATATTTTGCTCACCTAAAACTAATACAATTTCATCTAATAATTGTATAAAAATTTGAAAGCTTTTTTCATATTCTTTTGCCTTTTCTAATTGATTATTTTGTTTTAAATAACATATTTTTTCTTCTAACTTTTCAGCTATATTGTTTTTTACTAAAAATTCATAAATTGAAGTTGATATATCTTTTACTGTTTTTAAGCCTTGCAAACTTTTTTTAAATTCAAGTAATGGAGTTGTAACTTGTTCTTTTGCATATAAAATTTGCTTTTGTTCTTCTTCTGTTTCATCGTAAAATTTCCATTCTTTTGAATACCATTTACTTCCTTTGATTCCCCATTTTATGCAATAGTTTTCAAGAATTGCTATTTCTTTTTCATCTAATGGAAGAAATCCAGTTTTTATATAGCCAAATACCGCTTCATAAGACCAATTTTTAGCCAAAACTTCCAAAATAGATAATATAAATTTAACTAAAATATTACTGCTAAAATCTTTTTTTTCATCTATAAAAACTGGAATATTGTATTTTGAAAATATTACTTTGCATAAGCTTGAATATGTGTCTATGTTTTTAGTAATAACTGAAATATCTTCATATCTGTATCCATTTTTTACTAACTTAACTATTTTCGTAGCAACATCTTCTATTTCAGAATATGGATTGCTTGCAAGAAAAACTGATATATCTTTTACTTCTTCATTATATTTTTTATAAAATGGAGCGCTTATATTATTTGCCAAATGCTCTAATTCTTTAGACTTAAACCTTTTTACTTGTTTAATGTAAATTGGCTTTTCTATTGATACGTTTTCCTCATTTGCTATATTCATAATTCTACATGCTGTTTGTTTATTTTCATAAAATGGATCTATATCTGGATTTGTATTTTCTTCTAAATTATCTGCACATACAGAAATTGTTACTTTATGCGATAACTTCATTAGCTTTCTTAGCACTTCGTATTCTTGAGTTGTAAAGCCTACAAATTCATCAATATAAATATCACAATTTGCAAATTCTTTTGAAGCTTCTAATTTTTCTGCTAAAAGTGTTAAGCCATCATTTTCATCAATGTACTTATTTTCAATAGTTTTTGTGTATGTATCATATAAAGTTTTAATATCTTGAAGTTTAAGCCTTAAATATGTATTTTCTGTATTATTTACTGCTTTTTCTATGTCCTCTAACCCTACTTTATGCTTTTTTAGTTCTGTTAACTGCCTTGTTATCATTTCAACATTTTCTTCAGAATTGCCTAAAAATGAAAAGTCGTTCTTTTGGTTTAGTAAAATATGATTTACAAGCATTGCTCTTCCTGAGCCAGATAACCTTGACTTTGTTTTTCCACCAACTTCATTTAAAATTCTATATGCCATACGTGCAAATGTAATAACTTCTGCCTTTAAAATGCTCTTAGAAGGAGAAGTTTCTAAAAGTTGCTTTTCAGCTGTAAAAGAAAACTGCTCTGGTGTTATTATTTTTATAGGATATTTAGAATTTTCTTTTACCTTTTTTTGCACTTCTTCAAATATATAATTAGTTTTGCCTGTTCCTGCTACTCCATATATAATTTGTAAACTCAATGCTTTCTCCTCCTTTTTGTCTGTCGCGTTGGGAACGTTTCTTTACGCGACACTTTGTCGCTTTTGGGACACAAGTTAAAAGTATGACTTGTCCCTGGTAGCTTAAAAATAAGCAATGGGACCTGTCCCCATTAAGCTTCTCTTTTCCAATAAAACAAGTATTGTTGTGCTATACCAGCTAATTCTCCATATTTTTCTTTGGCTAGAGCTTCGATTTGCTCTCTTTTTAATTTGTTTTCTTCTGGTAGTTTAAAATATAATTCATTCATAACTCTTCTTACCCATACATCAATAGGAAATACATCTAAGCATTTTAAAGTTGAAAATAGCATTATACAATCTGCAACTTTTGGTCCAACTCCCGGAAGTGTTAATAATATTTCTCTTATTTCTTCACTGCTTTTTTTAGTTTCTAATTCTTCTAAGTTTACTTGCTTTGTAAGAATAAGTTTTGTTGTTTCATATACTCTTTGGTCACGAAAGCCCAAGCCTAACTTTCTTAAGTCTTCTACTGATGCTTTTGATAGTTCCCCTACTGTTGGAAAAGTATAGTAAGTTTTTTCATTCCATATAATAGCTTTTCCATATTGCTTTGATAATCTTTCTATAATTCCTTTTATTCTTGGTATATTGTTGTTTGCTGATATTATAAATGAAATTATAGTTTCCCATAAATCTTGGTTTAAAAGCCTAATTCCGCTTCCGTACTCAATGCTGGTTTTTAATGGTTCATCTATTTTACTTAAGCTTTTTTTAATTTTTTCATAATCTCTTTTTAAGTCAAAATATTCTTCTACAGTTTCTTTAATGTCGTTTTCACACATTCCTTGAAAAATAATTTGATTATTTTCTATTTTTACATTTAATACATTGTTTTTAAATACCCCTGTATAGCTTCCATTTTGCTCTTTATTCCATCTAAAGCATTGTCCACACTCAAATATATGCTCTAAGTTAAAACTTTTAATTAAATCTATTTTATATATTTGTTCTTTCATTTTATAAAATGTTCCTTTCGTATTTCGCTACTCAAAAATTTTAATATTATATTTTTATTATACATTAAAAAACAGTATTTTTAAATACTGTTTTAAATTTATTTATTATATTTGTCTAATCGCTGCTTCTTCTAAAGCCCTTTCCCCATGCTTCTCTAGCATTTGCAATTACTATAAATGCTTTTGGGTCTATTTTAGTAGCAATCTCCCTTATTCTTGCGGTTTCATTTCTTGAGCCTACACAAAAAAGCATCATTCTTTTTTCATTTGTGTACATTCCTTTTGCGTAAATTGCAGTGCTTCCTCTTTGAAGTTTTTCTCCTATTTCATTAGATATTTCTTTATATTTATTTGATATAATAAGCATCATTTTGGTAAAGTTAACACCTTCAAATACTATGTCTATCATTTTTCCTACAATGTAAATTGCTATTGCAGAATAAAGCCCAATTTCTATTTCTTTAAAAAATATTACATTTAAGCCAATAATTATTATGTCTAAAATAACTATTATATTGCTAGTTCTTATATATGGCCTATATGCTCTTACTATATATGAAATCAAGTCTGTTCCACCTGTTGAGGCAGAAGCCTTTAGCACAAGGGCCATTCCAATACCAATACAAATGCCTCCATATATGCACGCTAAAAATCTATCTTCTGTTAAACTTTGCACTTTTTCAAATAAATCAATAAATACTGCAAGTAGAACGGTTCCTGCTATTGATTTAATTACTATTTCTTTTCCTAGTTTAAATAGTGCCCATAGCAAAAATGGAATGTTTAGTACTAATATTGTAGTTCCTAATGGAAAGTGTAAGAAATAATAAATAATTGTTGCTATACCAGAAAAACCTCCAGAAGAAAGCTGATTTGGAAGTAAGAAAAGCGCTGTTCCTATTGCCATAATAATACAGCCAATTAAAATATATACACCATCTATTAAGTACTTTTTTAATGTAAGTACTCTTTTTGTTTTTATATAGTCCATTCAAAGACTCTCCTTTAATATAATTATTAAATATTATTTTGTTTAAGATTTCTATGCAATAAAAATCATTACAATTCACAGTTAATTATAAATTTTAGAGTAGCCACAGCGGTTTTGTATATATTTTTTCGTGCTTTAGTCGAGAAAAAATATATACAAAACGCAAGCGAAGTGGCGGATAATTTTAAGGCTGTGAATAGTAACTAAAAATCACCCATCATTACTAATTATTTACAATAATGGGTGATTTTATTCTAAATTATTCTCTTATATGTTTGTATTTGCTTAATTTTACTAGTTAATGGTTTTATAGCTATTTGCTTGAATAGTACTATTTTTCGCAGTTTTGAGAGGTCCCGTTCTGACCTTCTTCTTTGAACTTGGCTTGGCTTGCAATGGGCATTTGAAAAACAAGAAAACTAGTAACTATTTAGGCTTTAATGTAATTATAAACTTTTACAATAAATATTAAGCTTTAGTCTTAATGTGTATGCATTTTTTCTCTTTCTTCTTCTAAAATATCTTCATAAGTTTTTTCAATTTCTATTTCAAATTTGCCTTTTTTTATAGATTCATCTGGCTTAATGCTAACTTCTACATCATATATTTCTTTTAATTTTGTTATGTTTTCTTTTTTATGACCTATAATAGAATTAACATTTTCAGGATTTGCAGTAATTTTTACTTGCATTACTTTTACATTAAATTTTTTTATTCTAGCTACAATTGCATCATACCACATACTAGATTCTACCAGTTGCCTAAATGCTGGATGATAAGGTCCTGCAACTACTGTGCTTTGGCTTGAGCTTGGATCTGTTATTTCTTCTGTATTTTGAAGCCCTATTCTAATTACTTCTATTTTGGCTTTATTAAATAACCCCATAATTTCTTTTGAACGTTCTACTGCTTGATCTACTGTTAGTGGCTGATATTCACCATTTTTATATTCTGCTTCAAGTTCGGTATCTTTTATTACAAGAACTGGGTAAATTCTAACAATTTTTGGTTTTAATTTTATTAATTGTTTAGCTGTGTTTATTTCGTCTAATTTTGTACTTTCTGGAAGCCCTACCATCATTTGATGTCCTAATATAAACCCATTCCACCTAATAAGCTTTGATGCTTTTTTTACGTCTTCAAAAGTATGCCCTCTTTGGCATTTTGCTAGAATATAATCATTTGTAGACTGTACTCCTAATTCAATAGTTTTTACGTTGTATTTTTTTAATCTTTTTAAAATTGCTTTATCAATGTAGTCAGGTCTTGTTGAAATACGTATGCTATTTACTTTTCCATTTTTAATATATTCATTTGCCGCTTCTAATAATTCGTTTTGAATTTTTTCATCAATTCCTGTAAAACTACCACCAAAAAAAGCAACTTCTACATATTTAGAATTATCTTTAAAATTTTTTAGGTAATATTCTATTGTGTTTTTTACATCTTTTGCAGTTACTTGCTTTTCCTGCCCAGTAATTTTTTGTTGATTGCAAAATGTACATTTGTGTGGGCAACCTAAATGTGGTACAAAAATTGGTATAACGTATTCCTTTTTCATTTTATAATTCCTTTCTAATTATATACTCATTTTTTCTAGTGCTTTTTGTGCTGCTTGCATTTCTGCGTGTTTTTTTGTTTTTCCCTCTCCTGTAGCTAAGTATTTGCCATTGCAAGATACTTGCACAACAAAGGTTTTATCATGGTCTGGTCCAATGGTTTTAATTACTTCATATTCAATATTTACATTTCCATTTTCTTGTAGTTTTTCCTGAAGTACTGTTTTATGATCTTTCATTCCAACATTTTTGCTAGATTTTTCAATTGCATCTTTTAAATTTGCTATAATAAACTTTTCGGCTTCATCTAAATTGCTGTCAAAGTACATAGCTGCAATTAAAGCTTCAACACTATCTGCTAAAATAGCAGGTTTGGTTTTGCCATTGCTTACTGTTTCACTTTTTCCTAGATACAAGAAATCACTAAAATGATGTTTTTGTGCCACTAAAAATAAGCTATCTTCGCAAACAACTTCAGCTCTCACTTTAGTCATTTCTCCTTCTTTTAAATTAGGATAATTTGCATATATGTATTTGCTAGAAATAAATTCTAAAATGCTATCTCCTAAAAATTCTAATTTTTCATTGCTTTCTATGTGATTATCATAAGCATAAGATGTATGTGTTAATGCTTTTTTTAAAAGTTCTTTATTTTTAAATGTATAGCCTATGCTTTGCTCTAATTTTGTAAAATCCATATTCATTTATGTTAGTTTGTATTCTAACATTTCCTCCTATTTGCATATTACCAAATTATTTACATATTTTGCCTTTGGCAACTATATTATATATTAATTATGGCAAAAAAGCAATGTATATCTTTTACATATTTATTAAAACATAAAAAAAGAAAGGACTAATTTGCCCCTTCAATCTTAATTTTATCTTAAGCAACGTGCTCCTTTATATATTCTACAACATCGTTTACTGTTACTACTTTTTCTGCATCAGCATCTGGAATTTCAATATCGAATTCTTCTTCTAATGCCATAATTAGTTCAACGATGTCTAAAGAATCTGCACCTAAATCATCTATGAAAGATGCTTCCAATGTAACTGCAGTATCTGCAACTCCTAGTTGCTCTACTATAATATTTTTTACTTTTTCAAAAACTTCATCTGAACCCATTGTTGTAATTCACCTCCTTTAAATTATTATTGTTTCGTTTATCTAAAGATAATACATATAGTTTTAATTGTCAAGTTTTTTTAAAAATATTTTATATTTTTATATTTTTATATTATTGCAAAATTTTCGTTGCCAATGCAACAATTTTTTTCTAAAAAATGTAGTTATTCTCGTTTCATATTTTCGTTGCTATTTGAATACTTTATAATATTGTATTAATTTATATTGTTCTATTAATATGTAATATAATTTATATTGTTTCATTAATTTGCTCATCATTTTGAACTTCTTTTTGCTTTTCAAATTCTTGTATTAACTGGTCTACTGCTTTGTTTTCTACAAATTGCTCTGCTTGTTTTATAGTAAATTCAAATAACTTTTCATCACTACTTCCATGTGCCTTTACTACTGGCTTTTTAACTCCTAAAAATAGTGCTCCACCATATTCTTTGTAATCAACTGTTTTTGCAAATCTATTTATAGCTGGCAGGCTTGGAATTGCTGCTATTTTAGTAATTAAATTTCTTTTTAAACTTTCTGATAATGTTCTTTTAACAAACTTTCCTAACCCTTCTATTGATTTTAAGAATATATTTCCTGTAAATCCATCTGTTACTACAATATCTACATTGCCTGAGAAGGCATCCCTTCCTTCTACATTTCCAATAAAATTAATATTGTATTTTTCAGCATTTTCTTTTAATAAATGATATGTTTCTTTTGTTAATTCGTTTCCTTTTGTTTCTTCTGTTCCAATATTTAATAAACCTACTTTTGGATTTTTTACGCCTAAAGTTGTACTTAAGTAAATGCTTGCCATTTGTGCAAATTGTAGTAAATTTATTGGCTTGCAGTTTGTATTTGCTCCACAATCCATTAATACCAATCTGCTTTTGTATGCAGGCAAAATTCCAGCTAAGGCTGGTCTATCTACTCCTTTAATTCTTCCAACTAAAAGTGTTGCACCTGTAAGTAAGGCTCCTGAGTTTCCTGCTGAAATAAAAACATCGCCTTCTCCGGCTTTTAACATATTAAACCCTACAACCATTGAAGAATCTTTTTTGTGTTTAATTGCTTGTGTTGGTATATCTTCCATTTCTATTGTTTCTGTGGTATTATGTATTTTTAATCTTGAAGATATTTGAGATATATCTTTTCCATAAAATTCTTTTATTTTATTTTTAATAATATTTTCATTTCCTATTAAAATAACCTCTGCCTTAATACTATTTATTGCTTGTACAGCACCTTTAATATTAGCGTCTGGAGCTTTATCTCCTCCCATGGCATCTAATAATATTTTCATTTAATTTCTCCTATTCTTTTTTATTGTTTTTACCTATTTTTTAGTATTACTTTTATAATTTTATTCTTAATATATGAATTCTTTCTTATTTTATAACTTAAATATAATAAAGTCAACGAATAAAATAAAAAACTTATGTATTTTTATACATAAGTTTTTTATTTATTATATTTAGTTTAAATTATTGTAATTCTACTGTTGCTCCAGCTTCTTCGAATTTAGCTTTTAATTCTTCAGCTTCTTCTTTCTTAACGTTTTCTTTAACTGTTTTTGGAGCTCCATCAACTAAATCTTTAGCTTCTTTTAATCCTAAACCTGTTGCATCTCTAACTACTTTGATTACTTGGATTTTGTTTGCTCCTGCTTCTTTTAATACTACGTTAAATTCTGATTTTTCTTCAGCTGCTCCTGCTGCTGCGCCACCAGCTACTGGTGCTGCAACTGCTGCTGCAGATACTCCATATTTTTCTTCAATGCCTTTTACTAATTCGGCTAATTCAACAACTGTTAAGCTGTCAATAGTTTCTAATAATTCATCAATTTTTGCCATTTTAAAATGACCTCCTTTTAATTTTTTATTTTTTTAAAATTTTTTTATTTTTAATTTTTTAAATTTATTAAATTTTAATCAAAAACAAGTATTGCTCTTTTTTGATTTTGCAAATTTTAATCAAAAACAAGTATTGCTAGGAAAACTAGCTAAAAATTTTGAGATTATACGAGTTGTATATCGAAAAATTTTTATGCGACGTTTGACGACGCAAGACGAAGTTTTTCATTAAAATTTTATGAGTTGGATTCTTTTTGAACCCTAACCTGATCAAGAGTAGCTGCCAACTTGGTAATAGTTCCAAGTAAGCTGCCAGCCAATTTTGCAAGTAATTCTTGTCTTGATGGTAATTTTGCTAAAGTAATAATTTCTTCAGCTGTCATTATTTTTCCATCTATAATTCCACCTTTAATTTTGTAGAATTCATGATCCTTAGAATAATTGTAAATAACCTTAGATGGTTCTAGGTAATCTTCTTCTCCTATAATAAGTGCTACTGGACCTTCTAGTAAGTTATCTAAGCCGCCTTCTCCATTTGCATCTAATGCTCTTTTTACAATATTATTTTTTATAACTTTATATTCACCTTTTACATTTCTTAAGTCACTTCTTATTTTTGTAACATCAGCAACTGTAATTCCTCTGTATTCTACTAAAAGTATAAGTTTTGCGCCTTTTAGCTTTTCTGCTAGTTCATTAACTTGTTGTTCCTTTTGTTTTAAAATTGCTTCGCTTGCCATTTTTTCACCTCCTAAAATATTATTTAAGTTTAAATAAAAACTTCCAATCAATATTGCCTTATTTCGAGTGCAAAAATTGATTGGAAGCTATATGTTCCGTTCATTCTTTGCCTCGGTAAGACTTAAATGTATGCTTACTTTCTTAGGCTATATAAATTTTCTATTTTTGATCAATATACATACTTGGTCCCATTGTAGTAGATATTGCTACGCTTTTAATGTATTGTCCTTTGGCTGCTGCTGGTTTTGCTTTAATAATAGCATTCATAATTGTTTCATAGTTTTCAAATAGCTTATCTGCTCCAAATGATACTTTACCAAAACCTAGGTGAACAATGTTATTTTTGTCAAGTCTGTATTCAACTTTACCTGATTTAATTTCTTGAACTGCTTTTGTAACATCCATTGTTACTGTACCAGACTTAGGGTTTGGCATTAATCCTTTTGGTCCTAATACTTTACCAAGTCTACCAACAACACCCATCATATCTGGAGTTGCAACGATAACATCATAATCAAACCAGTTTTCTTTTTCAATTTTTGGAATTAATTCTTCTGCTCCAACAAAATCAGCTCCAGCCTTTGTAGCTTCTTCTGCTTTTGGTCCTTTTGCAAACACTAATACTTTTTGTGTTTTACCTGTACCATTTGGAAGTACTGTTGTACCTCTTACTTGTTGGTCTGCTTGTTTTGAATCAACACCTAACTTAACATGTAATTCCACTGTTTCATCAAATTTTGTTTTTGGCATTTTTTCTATTGTATTTAATGCTTCTTTAACATCATACAATTTTTTTCTATCAATTAGCTTTTCAGCTTCTTGGTATCTTTTTCCTCTTTTCATTTCTACCTCCTTTGGTTCAAGCGAAGGTTATAACTTTTATATTTAAGTTTTCCTTCTCCCAACATTTTTAATATAAATTATTCTTCTACTACAATACCCATAGATCTTGCAGTTCCTGCTACCATACTCATTGCAGCTTCAATAGATGCTGCATTTAAGTCTGGCATTTTTCTTTTAGCAATTTCTTCAACTTGTGCTTTTGTTAGTTTTGCTACTTTTTCTTTATTAGGTTTTCCAGAGGCCTTTTCTATTTTTGCAGCTTGTTTAATTAAAACTGCCATAGGTGGCTCTTTTGTAATAAATTCAAATGATTTATCTTTATATACTGTAATAACAACTGGAATAACTGTGTTACCCATTTGAGCTGTTCTATCATTGAATTGTTTTACGAAATCCATAATATTTACACCACTTGCGCCTAATGCTGGTCCAACTGGTGGAGCTGGTGAAGCCTTTCCTGCTGGAATTTGTAGTTTAATTACATTTCCTATTTCTTTTTCTGCCATTATTAGCACCTCCTTTTGTATTTTAAATATGTATATTAATCTAAAAAATAGATTATTAACTAATTTATTTTATAATTTTAATACTAAGACGAAGTTTATAATTTATTTGCTAATTTTAATTTTAAAACGAATTAGAAACGAGTATAGCGAGGCAGCTGAGCAAATTTTTCTGAAATTATACGCGGGTATATTGAAGAAAAATTTGCGATAGCTAACAAAGCTAGACGAAGTTTATAATTTGTTTTTAGATTTTTTGAACTTGAGAAAACTCTAACTCCACAGGCGTTTCTCTTCCAAACATAGAGACTAATACTTTTACTTTATGTTTTTCTTTGCTTAAATCTTTAACAATTCCTGTAAAGTCTGTTAATGGTCCATCTATAATTCTAACTGAATCATTAATATCATAATCTACATTTACTTCAACTTGTTCAAAGCCCATTTTTCTAATTTCCTCGTCTGTAAGAGGAATTGGGTCTGTTCCTGATCCAACAAAGCCTGTAACGCCTCTAGTATTTCTTACAATATACCAAGTTTTTTCTGTTACAATCATTTTAAGTAAAACATAACCTGGAAATACTTTTTTTAAATTTGTTTTTCTTTTTCCATCTTTTATTTCAATTTGTTCCTCCATTGGAACAATAATTTCGAAAAAGTAATCTTCTAATTCTCTGTTTTTTATAGTTTTTTCTAAGTCCGTTTTTACTTTGTTTTCATAACCAGAATATGTATGAACTACATACCATCTTGGTACTAAATCTTCTTTTTCTTGAGACATTTATAAAGCCTCCTTATTATTTCTATTCATTTACTGTATTGTTTTCAGCTTCGTTATTTTCAGTATTATTTGTTTCTTCTGCATTGCTATCTGAAGTATCATTTACTTCAGAATTTTCAGACTCTTGATTTGTATCTGTTACTTGTGTATTTTGAGTTGCTATAACATCTCTTAATTTACTAATGCCATAGTCATTCATTACTTCAAAAACCAAGTCCAATGCAAATACAATAACAGCTGTAATGATTACAATTGTAACAACTGCAACAGTATTATTAACAAGTTGCTTTGGTGTTGGCCAAATTACTTTTTTTAACTCTGCCTTAAAATCTTTAAAAAAATGTTTTTTGTTATTTTCTTTATTTTCTTTTTTAGTTACATCTTTAGGCATTTATTTTTCCCCCTTAAAAGGTCTATTTTGTTTCTTTATGTGTTGTACGTTTTTTGCAAAATTTACAATACTTAACAACTTCTAATCTGTCTGTATTGTTTTTCTTATTTTTTTCTGTCATATAATTTCTTCTTTTGCATTCTGTACATTCTAAAGTTATTGGTTCTCTTGCTCCTTTTGTAGCCATTTAACACACCTCTGCTTTCTAATACTTTTGATTCATTTTTTTAAGCGTATGCTTTCCACATACGCTTAATTATTGTATCACTTTTCTACTAATATGTCAACTGTTTTTCATTACTTTTTTCGGGCTCGTGTGAATTTTTAGTAAAAATGTCCCGTTTTTGAAAACGAATTTTAAGTGAAAATGTCCTAGGACATTTTTAAATAAA
>CANQCT010000008.1 GCA_947589835.1 uncultured Clostridia bacterium | reverse complement strand
TTAAAAAGAGATGTAAATGCTCAAGTAATTTTAAATCAATTATATAAACATACACAACTTCAAGATACATTTGGAATAATAATGCTTGCACTTGTAAACGGAGAGCCTAAAATTCTAACATTAAGGCAATGCTTAGATTACTACATAGATCACAGAAAAGATGTAATTCTTCGTAGAACACAATTTGACCTAGATAAAGCATTAGCAAGAGCACACATTTTAGAGGGCTTAAAAATTGCCTTAGACAACATTGATGAAGTAATTGAAATTATTCGTAATTCTTATGATGATGCAAAAGAAAAATTAATGGAAAGATTTAAACTTTCTGAAATTCAAGCACAAGCTATATTAGATATGAGATTAAGAACATTATCAGGCTTGCAAAGAGAAAAAATAGATGAAGAATATAATGAATTAATGAAATTAATTGAGCACTTAAGAGCAGTACTAGCTAGTGAAAAATTAGTTTATGACATTATAAAAGAAGAACTACTAGAAATCAAACAAAAATATGGTGATGAAAGAAGAACAAAAATTGTTGCAGCAGAAGGCGAAATTGATATTGAAGACTTAGTAAAAGAAGAACAAACTGTAATTACGCTTACACATTTTGGATATGTAAAAAGAATGCCAATAGACACATACAAAAGCCAAAAACGTGGAGGAAAAGGAATTGCAGGACTAGCAACAAGAGAAGAAGACTTTGTAAAACAAATATTTACAGCTTCAACTCATGATACAATATTATTCTTTAGTAATAAAGGAAAGCTTTATCGCCTAAGAGGATATGAAATTCCAGAAGCAGGAAGAACTGCAAAAGGTACAGCAATAGTTAATTTATTACGATTAGATGCAGGAGAAAAAATATCAGCAGTTATTCCAATTTCTAATTTTGCAGATGGAAAATACTTATTAATGGGTACTAAAAAAGGCTTCATTAAAAAAACACCATTAAATGAATTTGATTCAAGCAGAAAAACAGGCCTTTTATCTATTACATTAAGAGAAGATGATGAGCTAATAGATGTTAGATTAACAGATGGTGAAGATAATGTAGTATTAGTAACACGCGAAGGAATTTGTATTACATTTGAAGAAAAAGACGTAAGACCAATGGGAAGAACAGCACAAGGAGTTATAGGTATTCGTTTAGATGAAGAAGATTATGTAATTGGAATGGAAAGTATAGTAGAAGGAAACAAAAATGCTACACTACTTGCAATTACAGAAAACGGCTTTGGAAAAAGAACAGAACTAGATGAATATAGAGTACAAACAAGAGGTGGAAAAGGTGTAATTACATACAAAATCACACCAAAAACAGGAAAACTAGTTGGCATACGTATAGCAACAGATGATGAAGATGTTATGCTTATTACAGAAAATGGAACAATAATTAGATTAAATGTAAAAGATATTAGCGTTCTAGGTAGATCAACACAAGGAGTTACATTAATGAGAACAAACGAAGGCAAAGTTGTTAGTATAGAAACTATCAATCCAGAAGAAGAGCAAGAATAAAAAAATAAAAAAAGTTTGTAAGTGGCTTTTTCACCTACAAACTTTTTTTACTTATTAAATCTAATATCATCACCGAAAAAATAACAAATATTATAATAACCAATAATTCTAGAAACAATTCTTTCATCATAAGCATCAAAAATATTTTGCAAACTTAAATTAGTAGAAATAATAGTTTTAGAAGGCTTTTTAGAATTTAATAACCTAGCATTTAATAAATTAAAAAGCTCAACTAATTTTAAATTATTAATACCCTCTGTTCCTAAATCATCAATAATTAATAAATCAACATTAAGTAAATGTTCATAAATATCATAAGAACTATTTGACTTTCCTAAATGATAATTAATAATAGTATCTAACATAACAGAGGAAGTTTGATAAAGCACAGTTTTTCCTTTTTTTAATAATTCATTTGCAATACAGCTAGATAAAAAAGTTTTGCCAAGACCAGTTCTTCCTGTAAATAATAAATTCTTTTCATCAGGACTATCAAAATTAGAAATAAACTCTTTAGCAATATCCAAAATTAATTTAATATTTTCTCTTGGCGAAATATCAGAACCATACTTATCATTTGACACTTCTTCAGAATATAAATTCAAATTAAAATTATCAAAATTTTGCTTATTTAAATTACTAATATTAGCCTTATTATATTCAATATTATAAATCCTTTGTTTTAAACAATTACACATTTTAGAAGACTTACCATCAAAAATGTAGCCAGTATCATTACAAACTTTGCACTCATAATTAGGAATAATACTTTCAGCCTCTTTACCAATAGACTTTAATATTTCTTCCTTCTGCTTTTTTAAAGCATTAATATCAGAATTTAATTTTTCAATTAATTCTTTATCAT
Organism: uncultured Clostridia bacterium; assembly: GCA_947589835.1. GTDB lineage: Bacteria > Bacillota > Clostridia > TANB77 > CAG-508 > CAG-273. Next base: position 40,295 of record CANQCT010000008.1, on the reverse strand, counting down.
TATTTTGTGTTAATTGTTTCATAGTAGCCAAAGCTAAAGAACTTAATTTTTTATCAATATTATCAAGTTCAGGAAATTTATTATATAATTTTTCTTTATTTTTTTGAGCTAATTCCTCAGCTAAAATTCGTTTTTTATCATATTCAATTAATAAAGACTTAAGAGTAGAATTATTCAAAATAAAACCTCCAATAACCTAATTTTTCTTATTTGCATATAAACTATTTAAATTATCATAAGATCTTTGATCATATTTTTGATAACCAGTTTTCTTTTCTAACTGTTTAACATCCTTATTCTTTTGCTTCATATCTTCTATAAAATTCTGTACTTGCTCTGGAGTTGTAAACTTTCTATCGTGCCAATCTGTAAGCAATTTATCAATATATTCAAAGCTAAAATTTGCCTTAGAAGTAGTTCTTTTTAATGCAATTTCAATAATATCAAAAGAAAAAGCAAAATCAACAACCCATTTTTCAACATAATTAAATTCATATACAGATAATGCCCTAGAAATATTTAACTTTTTAATAATCATATTAGCTACTTTATTTACTTTTTCTTGCCTACTATAATATAGTTCTAAATCATTATAAGATTTAACAGAATTTTTAGACCAAGCATCAGCAACAGCTTGAATATAATTCCTGTGCAAAGCAGACTTATCAAAACAATATTCAAATAAAGCAATCATAACCTCATCATCAAACTCATACTTTTTAAACCACAACTCAATATCAGGATACCAAGTAGTAGGCATTAAACCAGAGAAAAACTTATTATTAATGTATTCAATAGTTTTAGCACGCTTTTGACTCTCAGCAGATTTTTGAATTTGCTCAGCAGAAAGAGAAACCCTTGGCTTATATAAGTGATGTAGTTCTAACTCTTGTAAACTATTAAAAACAAAACCAGTATTTTTTCTTACAAGTACATTTTGATCTTCCCAATACTTAATAGCATCTTGAATTACCTTTAAAGAAAGACCTAATTTTTTACACAAATCATTTACTTTAATATCTTTATCATATTTTGAAAGAAACAAAATATATAAATACACTTTAACAAAATCACCATTTGCCTCTGGTAAATATTCTGTAAAAAATATGTCCGGTATGTTGGTATTTGAAAACAATGGTAATAAATCATTTTGCTCTAGCTTCATAGGAATTCCCCCATTTAATATATTTTGACAAATTATATCATTTTTCTATTCAATATACAATAAATAAAAAATAAATTTACGAAGAAAATTATTATTTAAACAATTAATTATAAAATTATTAACTAGTAATTAAAAATTAAAAATAATAAATAATAAATAAAAATTAAAAATTAATAAAAGACAATAAATAAAAAACAAAAAAATAATAAATTAAAATTAAAAAACTAAAAATTAAAAATAATAATTAAAAATTAAAATAAAAAATTAAACCAAAATAAAGATATAAAACAAATTTATAAGTAAAAATAAAAACATTAAAAAAAATTGTAAAAATAATGTAATAAAATCAAATGATAAGTGATGGAAGAATATGCAAAAATATGTTTACTAAAAAGTCAGAACAAGAACGATTTTTTTGTTTTAAAAAGTTGTAAAAGTAGTAACAAAAGATAGAAAATAAAAATTGTCAAAAAGTACATGAAAGCAAACAGACTAAAAAATAATATTGAGAGAAAGTTGGATGCATAATATAATGAATAATGATAAATAATTGGAAAACAAGAAAAAATCAGAAGTATTATAAATAACAAAAAACTTGGGGAATAAATACTTTGAAGCACATTTTTGAATGATAACAAAAGATATACATAAACTGAATTATGCAAACCAACTTAAGAACAATATAAAAGGTAGAAAAACAGATATTACATAAGTCTTTTATGGGTATAAAATATGCAAAAACAAAAAGACAATATTTTACCTTTTTGAATATAAATACAATTTGGGACTGTTAATGTAACGTATAATATAGACAAAAATGTACAAAATATTCTCATGATTAAACCCAATTATACTAAACAAAAAGATAGGAAAACAGAGTAATATAAAAATAAATATTTTAATATTTAAACTTTTAAAAAATAAATTTATTAAAATAAAAACTATAAAATCCCAAATAATATTTAATATTAAAGATGAATAATCTAAAATTCCAAATAATTTATTTTTAAAATTATAATTTTGTGGAAAAATAAATTTCATATAATTTTCTCCTCATAAAAAAATAATAAATAAAAAATTAAAAATATAAATTATAAAAATTAATTATTTTTTAATAAATTAGCTCCAAATTGTAAATTAGTAGAAACATCAGTAGAAATTCCTCCAATTAAAGTTCTCATATATGAGTTAGCACGAATTAAAGCATAAATTCCACCAATATAAATTAATTTAGAAAAAATATCTCCGCTTTGATAAGGCACAGAAAAAATAATTAATAAAATAATTGAAACAAAAGACTGTTGCAATAGCAAAGACAGAATTGTTCTAAACCAAGTTTTAAAAAGCCAAGAGGTAGAATTATTTATTAAACTTAAAATACAAAATGGAGTTAATAAAATAAATATTTTTATTAAAATAAAACGCAAAGAATATGAAAAAATTAAATTAAACAACCCTATTGTAATAAAGCTTTTAATCATACCATCAAATGAAAATATAGTAAAACCTTCATCATTAATAGCTATGTAATCATTTAATTGTGAAATTAATTCAGAAAAAGAAATTTCATTTCCTAAAATTTTTTCTCCAATACTTCTAATTGCATCAGAAACAAAACTATTAAGTTCTAAAAATTGTTTACAAATTGTATAAGAACAATTCATAACAATACCAAAAATTAATAATTTAAAAATAAATTGATATGGTCTTTCTATTTGTAAATTCATATAATAAGAATATAGTAATCTAATACTATAATATAGTGCAAAGCCAAATAATAAAGAGTTAGCAACTAAAAGTAATCCATTAGATGAATTAGTTCCAAATAGTTTTTCAAAAATAGAATCTGTTAAAACACTACTATTAACAAAAGTAATATCATCTAATATTTGATAAACACTATTATCAATAGAAGAAAACAAAGTTTGAAAAATAGAATTAATTGTTTGAATAATGGTATTGGTTAAAGAACTAGGATCTTCCAAAAATAACGCCTCCTATTTTAATAAAGTTTGAATTGCAGATAAAACTAAGTCTAAAACTAAAATAAAAGCATAGGAAAATAAAGTACCACGAATTAATTTTTTTGCAATTCTAATTCTTTCTTCATCTCCAAAACTAAATTTTTGCATAAAAACGCCAACAGCAATAGCAACAGCAGCAGCCGGAGTTGAAAGCTTTAGCATCCACCCTTCAATTTGCTCAAATGCAGAGTTTAGCTTATCTACAATTTGTGGATTTCCATCAAATAATCCTGCATATACAGGGGAACAGAAAAATATAAAAATAATTACAGATAAAAATAACATTTTAATAAGAAAATTTTGATTTAAATTTATTTTTTTTAATAACATAAAAAAACACTCCTTTTAATAAAAATTAATTTTAAAATTATAAATTTATTTAAAATATGGAAATAAATTTATTTTTTGAGGTTCAATTATTTTAGTACCATCAGAAACAAAAGCTAAGCAAGAAAAGTTTTGAAGTGCCTGAGTAAAAAAGTTTGTATCATAAACAAAGTCTGAATATATATTAGTATTAATAGTTTCTGATATACTAGAATTTTTAGAATTAAATGAATTAGTAAAATAACTATAAACAGTTTCTTTAGCATTTTCAGAAATACCTCTTGAAACTTTTTCTTTATCTTCTTTACCAATTTGCTTTTGAGCTGTTTCAATTGTAAAAATATCATCATTACGGAACCATAACTTATTAATTAAATTTTGAATAATAACATTAACAGTTGCTTGATCATGCAGAGTATTAAGAAGTGAAGTATAACTTTGTGTAGCAACAATATTAATACACTTAGCCTCTCTACTTTGTGAAAAAAAGTTAGCATCTGTTTCTGTGCAGTATTCTGAATATTCATCAGAAATAAAGCACACACTTCTAAAATTAGAAGGGTTATTTTTTGCAAGCCTTGCCATTACATCTGTTTGAAAATCTAATTTTAAATATGCTGCAATTATTTTTGAAAGATTAGAATATTCATTAATATTCATATTTAAAACTACAATTTTTCCTTTTTCTAATAGCTCTTCAAAACCGAAAAAATTCAAATCTTCTTTAACAGGATTAAATGTTTTTAAAACATCATAATCAGAAATAAAGCAGTTTGTAATACGAGTAATTTCAGATTTTAAAATAGATAATGTTCTATCATCTAATGACAAAAATTCTTTTTGAAAAAAAGTTATAGAAGATAGCAAATCATAAACTTGATTTTGTGAAAACTCATTTTGTGAAAATTTTTCTCGTAATAAATTTACTTTTTCTAGGTAATAGTTTGGAACAGTTACTAATTTATGTAACTCCTGAAAGGTAACATAATTATCATTGTATAGCCTGCAAAGCTTTATGCATTCTTCTAAAACTTGCGAAGCCTTATCTAGCCAATATGATTCAGTATTATTTTTAGAAAAAAGTAGTAAAATTGTTTTCAAACGATTAGCTAAAATAGAAGGTTTTAAATTTGGTTTATGTAAAGGATTATATTTATATTTTCCATTCAATTCAATTGTAATAACATCGCTTTCTCTGCCAAATTCTTGAGCAAATTCTAATACTTTTTTATGATAATTTCCCTTTACATCTAAAATAAGCATTCCTAATTTTTCTTTTTCATTGTTGCAAGAATAGGCAATTAATTGCTTAGTGAAAGGGTACATAGCACTACTTGTTTTTCCAGTTCCTATGGTTCCTGTAATTAAAATATTTTGATATAAACTTTTTTCAGGTAAATATATTAAATTTTTTTCTTTTTCAGTTTCGCCAATTAAAAGTTTTAAAGAATTATCCACTTCTTCAGAATCTATTAAAGAAATATTATTTCTAATTTTAGGCTTATATTTTTTTGAATTATTTGAAGTTTTTGATTTATTCAAAACTTTATAAAAAAATAATTGATAAAGCATATTAGAAAAGAAAAAGGAAGAAAAAATATATGTAAAGCAAAACCAATTTTTAGCATATTTCCATAAAATAGGTTGTTCTGTACAAATATCAAAAGAATGCAGTCCATAATCTACTATAATATGATTTTTATTATAAAGTGGAATAAAAATTTGATAACCAATAAAACAAAATAAAAGCATAAAAAATAAAGTAAATAAAATACGTTTTAACAATAAAAAGCCTCCTATTTAAATGAATTTGTTTTTAACTTTAATTTCGAACCTTGTAAATTATGAAATATTTTTACATCGAAAAAAGTATATAATGAATAAAAAAATATAAAAGAATTGATAATAAGAAGTATGAAAAAGTAATCAATTAATTCTATATTTATCACCTCACTTTTTCTATCATATATCAAATTTTTAAATTTGTCTATACTTTTTTGAAAAAATGTGATAAAATAATTACATTAAAGCTTTAATAGTACTATTAAAGCTGTTAACTAGTAACATAAAATAAGTAATAATTTCAGAAAGGAGTACAGCTATGGAAATTAAAAAAGATATGACAATTGGTGAATTACTAGAAGTTGCACCAGAAAAAGCAGATATTTTATTAGAAGCTGGAATGCACTGCTTAGGTTGTCCTGCTTCTCAAGCAGAAACAATAGAAGAAGCTTGCGAAGTTCATGGAATTGATGTACAAGAAATAATAGAAAAATTAAATGCTTAAATGTTAAATAAAAGGTGAAATTTGTTAGCAAAATATAAGAAAATACATTTTTTAATATTTTTCTATAAAAAATTCAAAAAATATCTTGACAAACCATATAAAATAGTTTAAAATAAAGCTTGTGTTAACTCAAACGAGAGTTGCAAGCTTGAGACTTGGGTCATTAGCTCAGGTGGTAGAGCACTTGACTTTTAATCAAGTTGTCCGCGGTTCGAGTCCGCGATGGCTCACCAACCTAGGATTTAAGCACCATATACCTTAAATCCTAGACAAGTTTTATTTCATGGCCCCGTGGTCAAGCGGTTAAGACATCGCCCTTTCACGGCGGAGACATGGGTTCGATTCCCGTCGGGGTCACCATATATGCCACTTTAGCTCAGCTGGTAGAGCAACTGACTTGTAATCAGTAGGTCATCTGTTCGAATCAGATAAGTGGCTCCATTACTTAGAACTAGACTTGTTTTAGAACTTGTCTAGTTCTTTGTTTTTATAAGCACATAGACGGCAATTATCAAAATAATAGTGAAGAAAATTTAATATTATTATGTCCAAATTGCCACTCATTAACAAGTACATATAAAGGAGCAAATAGAAATTATGGAAGAAAACAAAGAAAAAAATATAGTAAATAAAACAGTAATTATAACAGGAGGCTCAAGAGGAATTGGCGCAGAAATAGTCAATTTATTAGCAAAAGAAGGCTATAACATTGTTTTAAATTATAATAAATCAGAAGCTAAAGCAAAGCAAATACAAGAAAAATTATTACAAGAAAATATAAAAATAGAAATTTTTAAAGCAGATGTTTCAAAAAGAGAAGAAGTAAAAAAACTAATAAAATACACCCTAGAAAAATTTAAAACAATAGATATATTAATTAATAATGCAGGAATATCAGGACAAAAACTCTTTACAGAAATAACAGATGAAGAATGGAATACAATGCTAAATACAAATTTAAACTCTGTATTTTACTGCTCACAAGAAGCACTAAAAGAAATGATAAACAAAAAGCAAGGATGCATTATAAACATATCTTCTATATGGGGAATAACAGGTGGCTCTTGCGAAGTAGCTTACTCAGCAGCAAAAGCAGGAATTAATGGACTAACAAAAGCATTAGCAAAAGAAGTAGGACTATCAAATATTAGAGTAAATGCAATAGCACCTGGAATAATAGAAACTGAAATGAATTCACAGCTAACAGAGCAAGAAAAGAATGAAATAAAAGAAGAAATCCCACTAAATAAAATAGGAAAGCCAAGTGATATTGCTAAATGTGTAAAATGGCTAATAGAAGATACATACACAACTGGACAAATAATTTCTATAAATGGTGGATGGTATATTTAAAAAAGCAAAAAACACATACAAATTTGTAAGATTCTTACAATACAAAAAACTCTGGCAACTGCCAGAGCTTTTAATTTATCACAAACAATTCAATTATTCAGATATTTTTCTTTTATAATTTCCAGAAATTAATCTAGGTAAATAAGTAATAATTTTATAAACTGCTAAACGAAGCTTTTTACTCCAAATATAAGATTTTCTTAATTTTCTAGGAGCTGTAACCTCAGCATTTTCTGTAACAACTAAAGAAAGTTCTACCTTTTCAATTGGAAAAATATAATTTTGGCCATCATTATTATCCCACTCATCATTTCCGTTTCTAAAACAGAAATTAAGAGTTTCAGCGCTAGCTAATTCTATTTCTGCTTGGAACCCAAGCTCTGTTTTTTCCATTTTAACTTCAGCTAAATTTTCCCAATTAAGACCAAAGCCATAATGAATATAAACTTCTTCTGAGCCATTTTGAAAAAGAGCTCCTGCATAAGAAATTTTTACCTTAGTATTCTCTACTAATTTATCTGTATTAAAGAAAATATTTTTAACTAATTCCATTTAAAACTCTCCTTATTTATCTCTTGTTTATCTATTTTGATATTATAATATTAAATATTTTATAATTCAAGTATTTTTGACAAAATATTATTCATTTTTAAAATTTTTTATATTTTAATAAGTTAAAACAAGAATATTTATTATTAAATTGCGCCTTAAAGCTTTAATTTTCTACGCTTTCATCTTTTTCTACATTTTCTTCAACTGTTCCAACTATTTTTCCAACAATATAAAATTCATCTTTTTTATTTAAGAAAATATCTGCTACATCCTTATCTTCAGCTCTTAAAACCACACCATCTTTACGAATAATAAATCTACGAATTAATAATTTGTTTTGATAAGAAAACAAACCTAAATCTCTGTTATCTAATGGTGTATTAAACTCAACATAAACATAAGAATCCTTTTTTAATTTTGGCTCCATAGCAGTATCATTAATTTTTACTGCAATAGATGCACCCGGAATTGTAGGAGGACAATCAACCAAAGTGCCCAATAAATCAAAACTAGGGATTTTATTGTAAGGAATATGAGCCTCTACTTTATAAGAATGTTGTTCCTCAGTAATTTCCTTATCATAAGTATACATTAAAGGGCGATAAGGAATTCCCATTGTTTTACACATATTTCTTAAAACTTTGTGGCTAGGATTTCTTTCACCTTTTTCGATATGAGTTAAATGACCGGTATTAATATTTGTACCTCTAGCTATTCCAGCCTTTGTTAAATTTTTTTCTTTGCGAATATATGCAATCATTTCACCTATCATAATTTTGAATCTCCTTTTCAAAATTTTCTATTCATATTATATAGAAAAATAAAAAGCTTGTCTAGTAGAAAATGATAAAAAAATATAAATTATGACAAAAATACTTTTTCTTTTTATTGTAAAAATAAAAGATATGTGGTAATATTATTCCATACAAAAGTATATATTGTTATAGAGGGGAAGATTATGAAAAAGAAAGAGAAAAAAGAAACCGAAAAAGTTGAATTTAAAGATGAAAACCAAAATGCAATAAAAGAAGAAACTAAAAAAGCTAATAATTCAGAACAAGGGCTAAATAATTTAGAACAAACTAAAAGTGCAGAAGAAAAGCCAAATGCTTCAGAGAAAACTAAAAATTCAGAAGAAACATTTAACAATAAAGCAGAAAAAAATAATGAAAACAAGCAAGAAACTCAAAAAGAGAGCTTAACTTCAAACAGCGAAGAACAATATAATGCTTCTAAACAAGAAAATGCAAATAATAGTAATGAAGAAAATGCAAATAATACCGAAAAAACTAAACAAGATTTCAAAAAAGTATCAAACGAAACTACATATAAAAAACCAAAAAACAAAAAAGGCCTAGTATTTACTGTTACAATTGCATTAATAATTTTTATAGCATTAGCAATTTCCGTAGTATTTTCATTATTAAATATGAACAGTGCAAAAATAGTAGATGGAGTTTCAATTTTAGGAATAGATGTAAGTGGCTTAACAGTAGAACAAGCCAAAAATCAAATAAATGATGCAATTGAAAGCAGATTTCAAGATGAAAACAATACTTTAATTTTAAAAAGAAATGATGAAGAAACAAATGTAACAGCAAACACATTTAATGCAAAATTTGATGTAGATAAAGCCGTAGCAGAAGCATATAACATAGGAAGAAATGGAAATATTGTTAAAGATAACTATGAAATTCTATTTACAAAGCTATTTAAAAAGAATGTAGAAGCACAACTACATTTAGATGAAGACCTATTAAATACAACTATTCAAGATGTAAGCTCTAAAATGCAAGATGTTGTTGTAGAAAGTAGTTATTATATAGAAGACGAAAAATTAATCATTGTAAAAGGAAAAGCCGGATACACAGTAAATGCCGAAGAATTAAAAAATAGAATATACTCACAAATAAGTAACATACACACAAATTATCAAATAGTTGAAATACCTACAATATATAAAGAGCCAGCTCCAATAGATTTAGAAAAAATTAGAAACGAAATATACAAAGAGCCACAAGATGCCTATGTTGAAAAAAATCCAACACAAGTTCACCCAGAAGTAGCAGGAATAGACTTTGCAATTTCAATAGATGAAGCTAAAAAATTATTAGAAGAAGATAAAGAAGAATACACAATTCCATTAAAAATAACAATACCTAAAAAAACAATTAGTAATCTAGGAGAAGAAGCATTTCCAGATTTACTTGCTCAATACTCAACTACTTATGATGCAAGTAACAAAAATAGAAGCACAAACATTGAACTTGCAAGCTCAAAAGTTAATGGAACAGTTGTAATGCCAGGGGAAAACTTTTCATATAACACAGTAGTTGGAAGAAGAACAATAGAAGCAGGCTACAAAGAAGGAACAGCATATATTGGAGGAAAAGTAGTACCAGATGTTGGTGGCGGAATATGTCAATTATCTTCTACAATATATAATGTAGCATTATTTGCAAACTTAGAAATTGTAGAAAGAAGTAATCATATGTTTTTAACAGGATATGTAGCACCAGGAAGAGATGCAACAGTATATTATGGAAGCATAGATTTTGTATTTAAAAATACCAGAAAATATCCTATAAAAATAGTAACAAATTCAAAAAATGGTGTATGTAAAGTAAGCATATATGGAATTAAAGAAGATAAAGAATACGAAGTAGTACTACAGCCAAAAGTAACATCATACATTCCTTTCACAACAACTTATGAAGATGATCCAACACTAGAAGAAGGCAAGGAAGTAGTAGAGCAAGCTGGTGTAAATGGATGCAGAAGTGAATGTTACAAAATTTTAAAACTAAATGGAAAAGTAGTTGAACAAAAATTACTTTCAAAAGATACATATAAAGCAAAAGAAAAAATAGTAAGAAGAGGAACTAAAAAAGTAGTAGCAAAACCTACAGAAGCGCCACAGCCGACACCAACGCCAACACCACAAGACCAAAATGAGGAAAAGCCTAATGAAAATCAAGAACAAGCACCTCAAACAAATACAGAAAATCAAGCAGCATAAAAAAATAAAAAAAGACTGTTAAAAAAAAATAACAGTCTTTTTTATTGACTTTTTTTAAGCAAGCTTATATACTTTATTTAATAAACATAAATTGGAAGGAAAAAAATATGAATTTAGAAGAAGAAACTAAATTTTTAATAAAAAAATATAACATAAATGCCAATAAAAATTTAGGACAGAATTTTTTAATAGATGAGCAAGTTGTAGAAAATATTATTGAAGCGGCAAAAATATCAAAAGAAGATGTAGTAATTGAAATAGGCCCAGGGCTTGGAACTTTAACAAATAAGCTACTAGAAAAAGCCAAAAAAGTAATAGCAATTGAGCTAGATAACAAAATGATTAATATATTAAAAGATAGATTTTTACTTTACAATAATTTTATTTTAGTAAATGAAGATGTACTAAAAATAAACTTTGAAAAATTAATAAATGAACAAAATATAGAAAAAAATACTATAAAAATAGTAGCAAATTTACCATATTACATTACAACACCAATTATTATGAAATTATTAGAAGAAAAAGTTCCTGCAAAAAGCATTACTGTTATGATACAAAAAGAAGTAGCAGATAGGTTAACAGCAATTCCAGGAGAAAAAGAAACAGGAGCAATTACATATTGTGTTTATTACTATTGCGAGCCTCAAAAAATAATGGTAGTACCAAATACTTCATTTATTCCAGCACCACAAGTTAGTTCAGAAGTAATAACACTAAACGTAAGAAATAGCACACCAGTACAATTAAAAGATGAAAAAAGATTTTTTCAAATAATTAAAGCAAGTTTTATGCAAAGAAGAAAAACATTGATAAATGGACTTGCAAATTCAGGAATAGCATCAAAGGAACAAATAAAAGAAGTATTAAATTCTCTTGAGCTACCAGAAAATATAAGAGGCGAAAACTTAAAAATAGAGCAATTTGCAGAAATTGCAAATAGGCTATAATATAATTAACTGCTTTAATAGTACTATTTAAGCTTTAATGCAATTATAACTATTGTTACTATTCACAGCCTTAAAATTATCCGCCACGTCGCTTGCGTATTATATATGTTTTTTCTAGGGCTAAAGCACGAAAAAACATATATAATACCGCTGTGGCTACTCTAAAAATTATAATTAGCTGTGAATTGTAACTAACTATTAACTATTGCCTCTACAAAACGCTAAAAAAGTATTGACAAACAAGCCTAAAACGTCTTATAATAGTATTTGCAAATAAGTTATGCGTCATTAGCTCAGTTGGTAGAGCAGCAGACTCTTAATCTGATGGTCGGAGGTTCGATTCCTCTATGACGCACCACTTTTTATTTTATAATAATTTTTCTTTTATAATATGTATTAATTTTTCAAACTCAATATCCTTTGAATAGAAATGTTTATTAGCATAATTGTCCCATACATTTTTCAAAAAGTCGCTCTTTTCTATTTCTTCAAATATTTGATCTGCACATGATAAATCTGTGTGTCTCTTTTCAAATGTTTTATTAATTGCTTCTTTTAGAATATTACTATCATAAGATGAATTTGTTAATAAATAATATAAGTCATAGTAATCTTTCATTCTACTATTTAATATTCCACGCTCAAGAACTGTTTGATATTTCTCTGCAATTATTGTTTCTATAGTGTAAGTCATAAGTGTAAGAGTTCTATCTTCAAATAACATTTTATAATCATATTCTATTTCTTTTGGAGTTATTACATCTCCTGTTGCAATATCTATACTTAAATCTACTTTTATTCCATCGAATAATGCAACAATATTATATTTTAATCCTCCATAAGTATTATCTTCTCTTATTGGCTTTGAATTTTTTATAGTAAAGGTAACATTATCATTTACATCAATAGATAATATTTATGTTAATACTTTGTATAGTTCTTCATCAGTTAAGTCAATTCCTTTTATACAAGTGTCCATATCCATTGTAGTTCTTGTATCAATGCCCATAATTGAAGATAATAGCAATCCGACCTTTTAAAATAAAATTAAATTTATATTTTAACACACTTAATCTTTCTAATATTCTTTCAAACATATAGTTCTGTAAGACTTCATTTACAGTAATATTATTTTTATTTGCAATATTTCTAGCTTTATCCATCAAACTTTTTGAATTTTTAATCATATAATTGCCTCCATATAGTTTTTTACTTTATCATATACTTTCATTTTTTTTGCGTATTCAAACATAAGGTTTACATTAAATGATTTTTCTTTTATACAATTTCCTATTATTTTATTTGATAGTTCTATACTCATTACATTTCTATTAGCAATAATATCTACTATTGTTTTTTCAAGATTATATGAAAATACCTCTTTTCCCGTATTTGTTGCAACTTTTATTTTACCTAAATCAATTATTTCATCATTAACTCTATGGATATTTGCAACATCTTTACAATAACCTAAACTATTATTTCTTGTGGTCGTAATATCCATCTTTTCAGGCGTTCTTTCTGTTTTATTAAGGAGGTATAATGCTGTGTTGTAGGAATATATAATATTTGAATGTTTAATTTGAAATATATATAATTCATCGTATATAAACTGCTCTGTAGCATATATTCCACGCTCTATTCTTTCAAGAACATCATTTTTTACCATTTGTGATAGTATAGTTCTGGAAATACCTTTTTGGTTTGCATCCTTCGAAGTAATAATTCCACCATTGGAATTTATTATTTCAATATATTTTTCATACATAGAATTGCCTCCTTTACAATTTTAACACATTTTATCATTTTGTGTTAAAATTGTAAATGGTTATTTTAAATTTTCTAATTATAGTATTAAAAAATATTTTAAATTTATTCTAACAAGTAAAAAAGAAACCATTGCTTTTTACAATGATTTCTAAAATTGATTATATATATCTTAAATTTAATAGTCTCAATAAGTACCTACTCACAATCTTCTCCATTACCTTTTTCTTTATTTTTTGATGTCTTTGTTTTTTGCTTAATAGTTGAAAAAGTATAAAATTATAATTTTTTTATCTAAATGTAATAACATAGAACCTTCCTATCTTGCTAGGACAAGCATTTTATTAATGACTGTTCTGCTTTTTGTATCCATAGCATATTTTATTATTTTTTCAAAATTTAAATTATTTTCTATAATAAAATTATAAATAATTTCATCTGGATTATCTACTTCTATATTAATATTGTCTTTATTTTCAATCAAATCAAATAGCTGTAAATATTTATAATTTTCGTTATTTACTGTAATTTTTGGTTTTCTTAAAACAACATTTAGATTTTTATTTTCATATTTATTAAAATTTTTACATTCATTTGTAGCTATATCAATAATATTTGGAACCTGTGTTGTTAAATGAGCATCATTGAAAAGTTTTGCGCCTGTAAAATAACCTTTAATATTTCCATTTTTATCCATTATATATTTATACATAATAATTTGTCTATTACTTAATGGAACCTTGCCAAAAATACTTTCAGAAGGAATATAATAAATACCTTTATAAGCTGTTTGTATAATACCTTCTTTATTCATTCTATTTAAGATTGCTTTTACATTATTAAATACTTTTTCTTTTTCATCTTCATCATAAAATTTGATAATATAATTCTTTATTTCTTCAATAAAAATTGGCATTCCCTGTCCTACATTATTTATATACTCTAAAACCATATTATAGCAATTCACTATTCTCATCTCCTTATTACTATTATATGATATTTATTAAATATTATTCATAATACAGTAATATTTTAGCATATTTTTTTATAAAAGTCAATTTTAATTACAGTAAAACTGTTCAAAAAATCCAGCGCAATTAGTCTTGAATTATGGTTTTAATTATAAAATGTGCATTTAACTTTTAATCCAACGATAGTTGTAAATATCTACGTCGTTGGCACCAATTTTGACTTTTTCTGCTTTTTATGGTAAAATATATTTATAATAAAAAGTTATAAAAGGAGAGATAAATATGGGTTTAATAGATAATATACGTGGACTTTTTTCAAGTTCAAGAAACAATAAAACAGCACAGCCACAAGTAGATGAAGAATATGAAAAATTAAGATTAGCAAATAAAATAGTAAATTTAGTAAGTAACATAAAAAGAATAAATAGTTTTGATAGTAGTATATGGAATTTATCAAATGTTTCTACTTATGACCTACAACATAAAAGTTTAAGTGAATTACAAGCTCTAAATTCTACTTTAGAAAATAGACTTTTAGAACTTAGTAAAAAACAACAAACTACCGATAGAACAAGAGAATCACTTGAAGCTACTAAATGGACAGGAAGAAAACCTGAAAATATGACTGACCACGATTTCGATAGGTTTCAAAGAGAATAGTTATAAATAAAAAAGGTCTAAAACTAAATAGCAATCACTGTCACATATCAATAGTTTTAATTTTTAAATTTTATAAAAATAAAATTTTTTATGAAAAAAGTACCAAACAATAAAAGTAATAAAAAAACATAATCTTGTAAATAATCTTATAATAGATATTACAAGATTATTTTTTTACATTACAAATAAAGCTTATGCTAAACAAAAAAATGAAAAAATGTAATATCTATATTAAAAAAATTAAAGGAGGATAACATGAAAAAAATAAGTAAAATTTTAATGTTAGTTATTACATTATTTTTAGTATTTTTTGCTACTAGCTTTGTAAAAGCAGCTCAAGATACATTTGGAAAAGTTAGTAGCTTATCTAGTGGAGATGTAAACGTAGAGGGCTCTGGAACAGCAAATGTAAAATTAAAATACAATAGATTAAATCTTACTTGGTATAAAGCAGATCCTAATATAGGAAGAACTGTAGACGGATATTGGGTAGGATATAGAGTTGACTTTCCAGAAAGCTTAGGAGGAAATAGTGCATCTGAAGAAGTAGTAAAAAAAGCAAAATATCACACTAAATTTGTTGGATACGAATGGTCTACAGAAAAATCATTTTATAACGCAAAAGATGGTCAATGGTTTATGACAGGATGGGTTCAAATAACACAAGAACAATTAAATAAAAACGAAGGTAGTTTTGAACTATTTGAAGCCGAATTTGACTGGGAAGGTGATGGAACATTTGAGCAAAACATAAAAATTGAAATTAATTCAGATAATATTGTGCTTGACTCATCAAATGTTACAACAGTTACAGTTAAAGAAACAGGAAATGGTGCTAGTGATGATGTAAGAACATTTTATATAACAACAGGCAAATCATTAAATGAAGGACTAGTGCAATCAGAATTAAACATTTTAAAAATTATAGAAAATGAAGAAGGATTTGTAAAATTCTATAAATTAGGCGAAGAAAATAAAGAATTTTCATTTGATGAAGCAATAAATGAAAAAGAAATTACATTAGTTGCTTTATTTAATAAACCAACTCAAAAGCTAGAAGAACCAACTAAAAAACCAACAGAAACCAAAAAGAAAGATGAAACACCAAAAACAGGAACTTCAGAAACAGCAGATTATATAGTAATAGTTACATCTGCATTAGCAGTTATAGGCATTGCAATTGTGGCATCAAGAAAAAATAGTTAAAACTAAAAAAATTATATTTATAAAAAATAAAAATGTGTATACAAAAATAGCAAATATTGTACGAAAACATACAAAATTTGCTATTTTTGTATTTTAAATTTACATACTAAAAAAATAATAAATAAAGAACAAAATAATAAAAAAATAAAACTAAATAAAAATAGAATTTAAATTAAAACAAAAATAAAAATAAAAATAAAAATAAAAATATAAATATAAATATAAATATAAAATAATATAATAAAAATAAAAATTAATAAAGCAAAAAAATACATATACTATATACAAAAAATAATAGCAGTATTATAATTAAGTACAGAAAAAAATATAAAAATAAAAAATGCAACTTTTAAAAAAGTTTTTACAAAAGCGTACATTAATTATAGCTAATTATTAAAATAATTAGTTACTAAAAAATGCTATGAAAAAATAAACTAATAGAAGGGAATGATATATAAATGATAGAAATGTATAAAACAAACCTACAAACAAATGAAACCACAAAAACACAAAAATACGAAAAAGGAAATTGGATTAATTTAATTTCTCCCTCACAAGAAGAAATTGAAGAAGTTTGCAAAAACATAAACATACAACAAGATTTTATAAAATATGCCTTAGACTACGAAGAAAAAGCCAGAATTGATATAGAAGATGAAGATAACACAACATTATTTATTATAGATGTTCCAGTACTTGAAAAAGAAGGAGAAAACTTAATTTATAGCACAATGCCAATAGGAATAATAATAGTTAGAGACGACTATATTCTTACAGTTTCTATTAAAAAAAATGAAATAATTCAAAATTTAACAAAAAATAAAAATATATTTACGTATAAAAAAAGTAGATTTGTTTTACAAATATTATATTCAAATGCATCTTTATACTTAAATTTATTAAAAAAAATAAATAAAGAAACAGAAATAGCAGAATCGGTCTTAAAAGACTCTATGAAAAATAAAGAACTTTTAAAATTATTAAGTTTAGAAAAAAGCTTGGTATATTTTACAACATCATTAAAATCAAACGAAGTTGTTATGGAAAAAACAATGAGAGGAAAAGTTATGAAGCTATATGATGAAGACGAAGACCTGCTAGAAGATGCAATTACAGAAAATAAGCAAGCAATAGAAATGGCAAAAATTTATAGTGACATTTTAAATGGAACAATGGACGCGTATGCTTCTATTATTTCAAACAACTTAAATGGAGTTATGAAATACTTAACCTCAATTACAATTATTTTAGCAATTCCTACAATGGTATCAAGCTTTTGGGGAATGAATGTGCCAGTTCCAATGCAACATAATCCATTTGGCTTTATTGCAATTTTAATTTTTTCTATATTAATAACCATAATTGTAACTTTATGGCTAAATAAGAAAAATATGTTAAAATAAAATATAGAAAATTAAATATTTAATAAACACAAAAATTATATATTTAAAAACAAAATAAAATAAAAAAATAAAATTTAAAATAAAATTACTAAAAAAATTAAAAATAAAAATATAATTTTGTAAAAAAATGCCTTCTTAAATAAGGCATAAAAAATAATAAATAGAATATAATAAGAATGAAAACTATTTTGTATACAAAATTAAGGAGGAAAGTAAAATGAAGGTTATAGATAAAATTGCACTTTTATTAGTTATAATAGGAGCTATCAACTGGGGATTAATAGGAATATTCAACTTCAATTTAGTAGATGCTATATTTGGAGTAATGTCTGTTATAAGTAGAATAATCTACATCTTAGTTGGTATTTCAGGCTTATGGGCTATAAAATTATTATTTGACAACAAATAAGTTACAAGATTTTTTATTAATACAAAAAGTTATTAGTAATTACATCAAAGCTTTAATAGTACTAGTTTTCTTGTTTTTCAAATGCCCGTTGCAGAAGTGATTTCAAAGAAGAAAAATCAGAACGGGACCTCTCAAAACTGCGAAAAATAGTACTATTAAAGCAAAATTAGCTATAAAAATATTAACTAGTAACTACAAAAATAGTATTTATTTCAAAATAATTGAAATAAATACTATTTTATTATATAATAGACCACGTAAAATAATAGAAAATTTATTATAATAAATTAAAAAATAATTATAATAAACATTTAAAAAAATAAAAAACAAGGAGGAAATAAAATGCTTACAGCAACAGGAGTAACAGTTAGATTTGGAAAAAGGACCTTATTTGAAGATGTAAATATAAAATTTAATAAAGGTTGTTGTTATGGAATTATTGGTGCAAATGGTTCTGGAAAATCAACCTTTTTAAAAGTATTATCTGGAGAAATTGAACCAAGCAAAGGAGAAGTTTCAAAAGAAAAAACAGAAAGAATATCTGTATTAAAGCAGGATCACTTTGCTTATGAAAATTATTCTGTTATGGATACTGTTATAATGGGAAACAGCGAGCTTTATGATATTATAAAAGAAAAAGATGAAATATATGCAAAACCAGATTTTTCAGAAGCGGATGGAATGAGAGCTGCAAAATTAGAAGAAAGATTTGCCGAATTAGATGGATGGAATGCAGAATCAGACGCAGCAGTTTTGCTAAACGATTTAGGAATTGCTCCAGAAAAGCACTATGCATTAATGAGTGAATTAGAGGCAAAAGATAAAGTAAAAGTATTACTAGCACAAGCCTTATTTGGAAATCCAGATATTTTATTATTAGACGAGCCTACAAATGACTTAGACTTAAAAAGCATTAGCTGGCTAGAAGAATTTTTAATAAATTTTGAAAACACAGTTATTGTAGTATCACATGATAGATACTTTTTAAATAAAGTATGTACACATATAGCAGATGTAGATTTTGGAAAAATTAAAGTATATCCTGGAAACTATGATTTCTGGTACGAATCAAGCCAACTTGCATTAAAACAAATGAAAGAAGCAAATAAAAAGAAAGAAGAAAAAATTAAAGAATTACAAGAATTTATTGCAAGATTTAGTGCAAATGCTTCAAAATCAAAACAAGCAACTTCACGTAAAAAATCACTAGAAAAAATAGAATTAGATGAAATTAAGCCATCAAATAGAAAATATCCATACATAGATTTCAAGCCAGATAGAGAACCAGGAAAAGAAATTTTGCAAGTTAAAAATATTTCTAAAACAATAAATGGAGAAAAAATATTAAATAATGTAACATTTACTGTAAAAGCAGGAGATAAAATTGCATTTTTAGCAGATAACGAAAATGCAAAAACTGTGCTATTTCAAATAATAGCTGGAGAACTAGAGCCAGATGAGGGAGAATTAATTTGGGGTACAACAATTACTCAAAGTTATTTTCCAAAGGACAATAATTACTTATTTGAAGCGGACTTATCTATTACAGATTGGTTAAGGCAGTATTCAAAAGATCCAGATGAAACTTATGTAAGAAGCTTTTTAGGTAGAATGCTATTTTCAGGAGAAGAAGCACTTAAAAAAGTAAGTGTATTATCAGGTGGGGAAAAAGTAAGATGTGTTTTTTCAAAAATGATGCTTTCAGGAGCAAACTTTTTAATTTTTGATGAGCCAACAAACCACTTAGATATGGAATCAATAACAGCATTAAACGAAGGAATGACTAAATTTAAAGGAAATATGTTATTTACATCACATGACCACCAATTAATGCAAACAGTTGCAAATAGAATTATAGATTTAAAACAAAGTGGCATAGTAGATAGAGAAGTAACTTACAATGAATATCTAGGAGTAGAATAAGGAGAGAAAAAATGGAAAAACAAGAAAAGATTGCAAGTAAAATAGCAGAAGAATTAAACATTAAATTAACACAAGTAACTAAAACAATAGAATTAATAGATAGTGGAAACACCATTCCATTTATTGCACGTTATAGAAAAGAGGTTACACGGAGGCCTTTCTGATGAAACGTTAAGAGAATTTGGAGAAAGACTTACATATTTGCGAAATTTGGAAGCAAGAAAAGAAGAAGTAAAAAATTCTATTGAAGCACAAGGAAAATTAACAGATGAAATAGTAGCTTCACTAGATGTAGCAAATACATTAGCAGAAGTAGAAGATATTTATAGGCCATATAAGCAAAAGAAAAAAACAAGAGCAACTGTAGCAAAAGCAAAAGGACTAGAGCCACTTGCTATTATTATACTAGAACAAAAAGAAACAAAACCACTAGAAGAAATAGCAAAAGAATATGTAACAAAAAAAGAAAATATAGATGAAAATACACCAAAAGAAACAATTGTAAAAGATGTAGAAGAAGCAATTAATGGTGCAAAAGATATTATTGCAGAAATAATTTCAGATAATCCGGAATATAGAAAACAAATAAAAAGAAGATGTTATAGAGAAGGCTTTATTGTAACAAAAGCTACTAAACCAGAAGAAAAAACAGCATATAATATGTACTATGACTTTAGCGAAAAAATTAATCGTATGCCAAGTCATAGAATTTTAGCAATTAATAGAGGAGAAAAAGAAGAATATTTAAAAGTAAAATTAGACAAAAATGAAGAGGACATTATAAACTACATAAAAAAAGACATTATAAAAGGTAAAACACAATTCACAGAAATATTAGAAGAAACAATTTTAGATAGCTGGGAAAGATTAATAGAGCCATCAATAGATAGAGAAATAAGGTCAGACTTAACAGAAAAGGCAGAAATTCAAGCAATTAAAGTATTTGGAAAAAATGCAAAACCGCTTCTTTTAGCAGCACCACTTAAAGGCTATACTGTTATGGGATTTGATCCAGCATATAGAACAGGTTGTAAAATAGCAGTAATAGATGAAACAGGAAAACTTTTAGACACAACAACAGTATATCCAACAGAGCCACAAAATGATGTAGAAGGCGCTAAAGCAAAATTAAAAGAGTTAATTAAAAAATATAATGTAAATATAATAGCAATTGGAAATGGAACAGCATCACGCGAATCTGAAAGCTTTGTATCTGATATGATAAAAGAAATAGATGAAGATGTACATTATGCAATTGTAAGTGAAGCGGGAGCATCTGTATATTCTGCATCTAAGCTTGCAACAGAAGAATATCCAGATATTAATGTATCACTAAGAGGAGCAATTTCCATTGCAAGAAGGCTTCAAGATCCACTTGCCGAACTTGTAAAAATAGATCCAAAAGCAATTGGAGTAGGGCAATATCAACACGATGTTGACCAAAAAAAATTAACAGAAAGCTTAACAGGTGTAGTAGAAGATGCAGTAAATGAAGTAGGCGTAGATGTTAACACAGCAACACCATCGCTACTTTCTTATGTATCAGGAATTAACAAAACAATAGCAGGAAATATTGTAAAATACCGTGACGAAAATGGAAAAATAAAAGAAAGAAAAGAATTATTAAAAGTAGCAAAGCTAGGCAAAGCAGCATTTGAACAATGTGCAGGATTTATTAGAATTCCAGGCGGAAAAAATCCACTAGAAATAACTGCAGTTCACCCAGAAAGCTACGAAATAGCAGAAAAATTACTAGAAAAAGTAGGATATAAAACACAAGATTTATTAAATAAAGAAAAAATAAAAGAAATAAGAGCAAAACTTGCAGAAATTAAATTACAAGAAACTGCAAAAGAATTAGAAGTAGGGGAAATGACCTTAAAAGATATTATAGAAGAACTTTCAAAACCAGGAAGAGACCCAAGAGATGAAATGCCAAAACAAATTTTAAGAGCAGATGTATTAAAATTTGAAGACTTAATAGAAGGAATGGTTTTAAGTGGAACAGTTAGAAATGTAACAGACTTTGGTGCTTTTGTAGATATTGGTGTGAAACACGATGGCTTAGTACATATTTCACAATTAAGCAATAGCTTTGTAAAAAATCCATCAGATGTTGTTTCTGTTGGAGATATTGTTAAAGTGAAAGTAATTGGAATAGATAAAGAAAGGCAAAAAGTTCAGCTTTCTATGAAAGATGTGTAGAATAAAAATAGAGAATATTTTACCATGTAAGTGGTACAGTATTCTCTATTTTTATTGTGAAACAACAAGGTTCATGGGTACCCACCCACAATCTTTGATTGTGTTGGTGGGTAGGGTTCTTATATTTCATTTTCAAAGTGGTACTAAATTTAGTCTATGACACCATATAATAAATTATTTTACTATTTTGTATTCACTAATATCTGGCTCTGCAAAAACATCTTCTGTTACAGTATTAAATTCATAAGCATATTCAGTTACAAGCTGAGTATTTTCATCTTGAATGCCACCTACTGTACAAAGTGGAAGACCAGTTTGCTTATCTATATACATAGATCCATAAATGCTTCTATCAGCAGGAGTAGATATATAATAACACTCTTTTCCATGATATTCTTGTAAAGTAACTGTTGTATATAAAGAAACTACAAACAAATCCCACAAATTTTCTGGTTTGTTAATATTATAAAATATATCTATATCACTTGAAAGTTCAAAATATACAGGGGTATTTTTATCTAAATATGCAGTTTTATTTTCTCCTTTTTCAACATAAAACTTCTCTGCTATAAAATCTTTTTCACCTTCTGATTTTGAAGCTAACATTCTTACAATTTCAGTGCCTTCATCTGAATACCTAGTAGATAATACCATTTTTTTGTTTCCAAGTGTATATATATCTAGCTTTCTAAAAGCTGAGCCATCACTACCATAAGCTAATTTGTAATAATCACCATACTCATAACCATAAACTGTGCGATGATAATTAGTACAAGTAACATAACTTTCCGACTTTTTTGATAAACTAGAAAGTATAGCCATTTTCCTTGCAATATTTCCTAAAAATATAACTACAATTAAAAGTAATATTATTTCAAAAATTCTCAATTTATTTCTATATTTTTTCAAATATTTAACTTCTACTTTTTCTGCTTTTTTATTGCCTAAATCTAAATCATTTTGCATACTTTCTAAAGTCTTTTTACAATCTTCACAAGCAGAAATATGTTCTTCAATGTATTTATTAGTTTCTTCATTTGTTAATTTTTCAATATAACTTGGCAATAAATCTTGAACAATTTTACAATCTCTTTTTTTATCCATATTAAATTCCATTCCTTTCTCGCTTCGCTCAAAGGCACACATAGTTATGAAAGATTATATTCTTTCAAACTAATCACCTTCCTTTAATTTTTGCTTGCCCCTATAAAAAGTTACCTTAGCCCAGTTTTCTGATTTATTTAAAATAATGCCTATTTCTTTAAAACTTAACTCTCCTGTTATTCTAAGATAAATTACTTCTCTAGTTTTTTCATCTAACTTTTGCATTTTTTTGTATAGTACCATTTTTTCTTCATTTACAACAACTGCATCTTCAGTTTTTTCTGGTGCTGGCATTTCAAAAAATTGATTTTCATCAATTTTTGTAAGCCTCTTATTTTTTCTACATTCATCATACCATAAGTTTTTTGCTATTTGGCATAACCATACTGAAATCTTACAATCACCTTTATAGGACCCGATCTTTTTTACGGCTCTATAAAAAGTTTCCTGAGTTAGTTCTTCAGAAATATTTCTATTATGAGTTAAGCAGAATAAGTACTTATATACTGTTTCAAAATATTGTTTATATATTTGCTCTATATCCTGCATATATTTAACCTCCTTCTGGTTTGTAAGTGCTAAAGAAACTTACTTAGGCTATTTTATAAGAATAAGACGTAGAAAAACCAATTTAGTTACAAAATTTTATTAATTTTTTATAAAAAACAGCTCCATGCAACACTAAACATTTTCAAGGAATATTTTATTCGATACTGAAAATGCTACATGCTACATGAAGCAGACCGTAAAAAACATTACACTATTACAAAAATTTAAGAGGTAGTTACTAATATTACTTGCAGACAACATTACCCTGCAAATTCTTTTTGAATTTGTTCAATTTCATCATAATGATTTTCTAAAATATCTAAAAATACTTTTGCAATTTCTGGGTCGAATTGAGTGCCAGAACAATCTTTAATTTCTTCTTTTACAACATCTAAAGGCAAACTATCTCTGTAAGTTCTTCTAGAAGTCATAGCATCAAAAGTATCTGCAACAGCTGCAATACGAGCAAAATAAGGAATATCTTCACCTTTTAATTTTCCAGGGTATCCTCTACCATCAAATCTTTCATGATGATGTTTTACAATAGGAATAATATCCTTAAAAGCCTCTGCATTGCATAAAATGTGAGCACCAATTGAAGGGTGATTTTTAATTTCAGAATACTCATCATCTGTTAACTTAGATTCTTTTAATAATATACTATCTGGAATTCCTATTTTACCAATATCGTGGAATAGCCCACCAATTTTTAAAGTTTTCAAATCTTCTTCAGAAAGACCAAGATATTTTCCAATTAGAACAGAATAACGAGAAACTCTATCAGAATGACCTCTAGTATAAGGGTCTTTTGCTTCTACTGTATATCTTAAAGTCTCAATACTATCTAGATATGCTTTTTCCAATTTCTCTATTGTATTTGAAAGCTCATCATTAATTCTTTTAATTTCATTCATTTGTTCAATTGATTTAATTCCAGACTCAATAAGAAGTAATAATTGGTCAAATTTATCACTTTTTTCACAATAACCTTGAATATCTAACTTTCTAATAGTTTCAAGTGGTGGAGCTAAATCCTTATGACCTGTTAGTAATAAAATGTATAATTCTTTGTTAAATTTTCTAATTTCTTCTACAACCTTATCACCATGAATTGGAGTCATAATAAAGTCTAAAATCATTAAATCAAAATGTTCTTTTTTTACAAGTTCAATTGCTTCCATAGGATCTGTTACACCAGTTAAATCATAGCCAGAACGTTTTAAAAATACTGATAAAGAATCTACAATTCCTTCTTCATCATCTACTGCAATTATTTTGTAACCAGAACTTTGAGCTGACTGCATATTTTTTCTCATAAATTACTTCATTCCTTGCATAATATATTTAGGTTTTTAAAAGGCTACCCATAAACCTTTTTTCAAATTAATTACATAGGTAAAATAATATTAAATTCCGTGCCACTACCTTGAGAAGTCTCATAAGTAATATTACCATTAAAATGTGCACGAATAGTAGAATATGACATAAATAGTCCAAGTCCAGTACCATTTTTGCCCTTTGTAGTAATCATTTCCTTAAATAATTTTTCTTGCACCTCTTTTGAAAGCCCGCCAGCATAATCTTTAACAGAAATTACAACATTTTTTCCATCCTTATTTAATATTAAATCAATTTTTTCATCTGTTTTTCCATTATATGCTTGAATAGCATTTGAAATCATATTGTTAATTACTTGTACTAAGCTATTTATATTTCCTTTTAACATAATATTAGGATCTGTTTTCATTTGAATATTTAAAGAAATCAAAGCATTTTTAAGCTCATGTTTCATTAAAATATCCACTCTTTTTACTAATTCATCTAAATTAAATGAAACAGCCTGTTCTTCTGATAATGTAACAGCTTGTCCTTTAACAGCTGTAATAACATCAGACATATATTCTGTATAATCTTTAATTTTAGAAATCCATTCATACATATCCTTTGCAATAGCATGGTGATCTTCTACAGTAACTTCTGGATCTCCAACAGAAGCTTTGTATTCTTTAATTAAGTCGGTTAAACCTTCAGCAGCACCGCTAATTGACATTATAGGAGTTTTTAAGTTGTGGGCAATACCACCAATTAATTGTCCAAGTGAAGCTAAACGTTCCCTTTCCATAAGCATATTTTGATTTTCTTTAATAGTTTGCATATCTAACATGTGCTGAGTGGTATCTTTAAATAAAATTAAAGTACCTAAAAAAGTTTTGTCATTTTTTATATTATTAATTTCTATATGAAAATATTTTTGCTTATTTTTAACATTTTTTTCAAAGTAATATGTTTTATCGCTATCATGAATTCCATCTATACATTTTTTAACGTCAGATAAATCCATATTGAAATACTTACTATCAGATATTAAATCTCCAATATTTTTGCTACGAATATTATTAGCCTTAAGATCAAACATATCTAAAAAAGTTTTATTAAAATCAATAATAATATTTTCATCATTAGTTACTAAATAACCATCAGACATTCTATCTACAATTCTTTGAAGAGCAATTGGTGTTACTTTCATAAAATCAAATTTAAAAATTGCTACTGCAAAAACAAGTACCATAAATGTAAATGAAATAGGTGTAGAATATGTAGTCATAGGAATAATTTGTAATGTTCCTAAAAGACTGATTATAACCGGTATTAAAGTACCAATAATAATAAGAAGAGACTGCCTTGAGAAAAAACCAGAATTTTTAATAGAGTACTTTAATAAGTAAATTAAACCTATAATAAATAAAGCATAGGTATAAACAGAGTGAACCATAAAATAGTCACCATATATCATCTGATCAATATGTGGAGAATAATACTTAAATATTAAATGATGATATTCATTTGTAAAAGATATAATAGCAGTAGCTGTTGGAACAATTAACAACAAATAATGATACCATTTAATGTTTAATTTAGTTTTAGAAAATATAATACCAACTGCTAAAAATGCAACTGGAGAATACCATACTCCAATTCCAGCAAATTTTTCAAAAAGGAATGGATCAATATTTGTATTTTGGAATAATATTTGTAAAATTGATCCAAAAGTCCAAACAAACATAAAACAAAGCAAACATAAAAATGCAGTTTTTAATTGACTTTTTTCTTTTCGCTTTAAAAGCATATAAATCATTAATACAATTAAAACATCAGAAACAATCATAGCGCATAATGAGCCTAAGTTTTCCATAAAATCCTCCTTATATTAAATTAATTTGTTTAAAATATTGTATATATTGCTTAATATATTTACTATCAATTTTAGGCCACATAAAATTAAGTCTTGCCAAAAAAGTCTTACTTAAATCAGATGAAATATTAACATTATTTTTATAACTATCAAAATTATTATTGTCTAAATCATTAATAATTCCAAATAATATATTATTTTTAGATTTATCTTTTAATACTTGATCTACCTTTTGTCGGAAGGTATTAGCAGATACTACTTCAATTTTTTCTTCTATATTTGTAGCAAAATTTAAAAAGTTTTCCATAGTAATTGTATTATCATTAAATAAGTGTAATATACTAAAATCCCTTAACTCATTTTGAATAATTAATACAATTGCCATTGCACAAATATCAACAGGAGTAAATTCTAAATTTATTTCTAACAAATTATTAGGTATCATTTGCAATTTCATAAAAGACCTAAGTCTATTTACAAAAGAATTTTCATCTGGATTAATTTGAAATTTACCATCCTTATAACGATTTGTAATATTACCTAAGCGCAAAATTTGTGCATTTAAACCATTATTAATTTCTTGTAATATAAATTGTTCAGCTTCATATTTACTTTCTATATAAACATTTTGAAAAGTCTGATTAATGTTTAAATTTGATTCATCAAATTTAGCAGACTTATTAGTATTTCCAGCAACACTTGTAGAAGAAATATGAATAAATCTCTTATTATATTTCTTACTAATTTCTACTAAACTTTTTGTTAAATCAACATTAATAATTTTAAAATTCTTTTCATTTCCATAGTGTTTTACAATCGCAGCAGCATTAACAATAGTAGAAATATTTTCTATTAAATTTATAAATTCTTTTTGAGGTAATCCAAAATTTTCTTCTAGTACATTTCCTGTAATTACAAAAATTCTTTTTCCAATATAAGAATCTAATTCATTACCAAAATAGAAATGTAAAACCTCAATAAATCTGTCATAAGCATTTTTTTGAGCTTTATTTCTAATAATACAGTATATATTGCCTTTATCATGTTTAATAAACTCATATATAATATGACTTCCAACGAATCCATTTCCACCTAATAATAATATATTGTTTTTATTTTTGCAAGTTATTTTATTATTTAAAGTTTTTTCATTATTTTTTTGCAAAACTAGTTCTATTTTTTCATTATTTTTATTTTTATTTTCTATATTTAAAACTTCATGTGCTTTTGATAATTCCCTAATTGTAGTATATTTAAAAATATCAGAATAAGGAATATTAATTTGATGTGCTAAAAGCTCTGTTTTAAATTTTATTGCGAGTAAAGAATCAGCACCTTCCTCAAATAAGTCATCATCAATTCCAATATTTGTTTTTAATAAATTAGACCATATATCACAAAATAATTTTTGTGTTTCATTTTCTGGTAGCACTTTTTGA
The DNA here is from genome assembly GCA_947589835.1 of uncultured Clostridia bacterium. GTDB lineage: Bacteria > Bacillota > Clostridia > TANB77 > CAG-508 > CAG-273. The sequence continues at coordinate 11,789 of CANQCT010000008.1, read as the reverse complement.
GAGATATTATTATTTAAATCTATTTTTCTATTTTCTAAAGATTTTTTATCAACTTTTCCATTTGCAGATAATGGAAGGCTATCTAATTTAATGAAATATTTTGGAATCATATAAGCAGGAAGTTTTTCTAATAAATGCTTTCTAAGCTTAATTTGATTTATTTCATTATTTGAAGTATAATAACATACTATATATTTATTATTTTCACTTTCCCTACAAATCACAGCTACATTAGTAATACCTGCAAATGAAGATACTTGCTTTTCAATTTCAGAAGGCTCTATTCTTAAACCTCTAATTTTAACTTGAAAGTCCTCTCTACCAATATAAATAATTTCACCTTGCTCATTAAAAGCACCAATATCTCCAGTTTTATATAACTTACCACTACCAAATGGATTACTTATAAATGCTTTATTAGTTAAATCTTTATTATTTACGTAACCTAAAGTAACTCCATCTCCGCTAATACAAATTTCACCACTAAAACCTATAGGCCTTAAGTTATAATCTTTATTGCAAATATAAACTTGCGTATTATAAAAAGGCTTACCAATAGTAATACTATCTTTTTCTGTAATAACTTTATATGTTGAGCAAGAAGTACATTCAGAAGGACCATACTCGTTACAAATAATTGCATTAGTTAAGCTACGTAATCTTTCATATACGTTATTATCTAAAATTTCTCCGCCCAACTGAATACTTTTTAATAGACTTAAACAGCTAGGCTCCGCATCCATTAATAATTTAAGTTTAGATGGTGTAATTAACATATAATCAATACTATATTTAGTAATTAATTCGCTAATATAAGTAGGAATTTTACATTGTTCTTCGTTTGCTAAAATAATTTTTTTACCACAAGAAAAAGGAATCCATATTTCAACAGCAAACATATCAAATGAAATTGAGCAAATACTTAAAAAGTTTTTATAATTCTCAATTTGCATATGATTTTTATAAGATAAAATTAAATTTGCCATACCTAATTTTTTTACAATTACTCCTTTAGGAAGACCAGTAGAACCAGATGTATAAACAATAGATAAGATGTCATCATTTGATAAATAGGTATTTAAGTTATTTTTGCTATAATAAGTTAAATCTAATTTATCTAATAATATTTTATTAGAAAAATCAATTTGTTTTACTAAAGTATTAGTAATTAATAAAATACTATTACTATTTTCTAGCATATATAAAATTCTATCAAAAGGAAGAGAAGCATCAATTAGCAAGTATGCTGCACCTGACTTTAAAACAGCAATCATACTAATTACAGTTTCAATAGAACGATTAAGCATAATTCCAACAACTTGATTTCTTTTAATTTTGCAATTATCTACTAAATAATGTGCTAAACTATTTGCTTTCTCATTTAATTCGTTATAAGTAAGAGAAGTATTTTCAAATATAATAGCAATATCATTTTTATGAAGTTCCACCTGTTTTTCAAATAAGTCTAAAACAGAAATATTTTTACTATATGGCATATATGTATTATTAAATTCATGTAAAATTTTATTTTCTTCTTCTTTAGATAGCATATTAATTTCAGATATTGAGCTAGATAAATTATTTACTAAATAATTTAATATATTTTTATAATGATTAGACATTTTTTCTATATATTCTTTAGTAAATAATTTAGTGCAATATTCAAAACGCATTTCAAAATTATTAGAAGTTGGAATGACCTCTAATGAAAAATCAAACTTTGAAATTTTTAAATCTGGAATAATATATGCAGCATAACTATTATCAAATTTAACAGGTTCATAACCATTATTTTGATAAATAAACATTGTATCAAAAATAGGAGTTCTACTAATATCTCTTTTTAAATTTAAATCTTTAATTAAATTATTAAAAGGATAATTTTGATGGCTAAAACCATTTAAACATAAAGTTTTTATTTCCTGCAAAAATTCTTCTATACTGTTACTAGAATTTATTTTAGCCCTAAGAGCTAAGTTATTAACAAACATACCTACAACATTTTCTAAATTATGATTTTCTCTGTTCATAATTGGAGTACCTACTACAATATCATCTGAACCAGTATATTTATATAATAAAACAAAGTAAGCAGCTAAAAGTAACATATAAGGTGTAATATTTTTACTTCTTGCAATATCTAATAATTCCTTTGAAAGCAATTCATCTAAAGAAAAATGATAAGAATCTCCTTCAAAAGATTGCCTAGCAGGCCTTTGCATAATCTTAGGCATATCTAAAGCAGTAATTTCAGAAGAAAACTCATTTAACCAATATTTTTTATCCTCTTGATATTCTGCACTTTCAAAATAATTATTCTCCCAAACTGCATAATCTTTATAATCTATTTTTTTGTCATCTAAAACATTTCCATTATATAAAGAGCATAATTCTGTTAAGAAAATAGATAAAGATGTACCATCACTAATACTGTGATGCATATCAATTAAAAGAATAGCTTTTTTATTTTCAAATGTAATAAGCTTTATACGAAATAGTGGCGCTTTAAATAGGTTAAAAGGCTTAATAAATTCTTTTATTAAACTTTCTCTATCCTTCCAATTTGCACTTTGAACATCTAAAGTAAAATTCAAATTAGGAACTATTTTTTGAACTAAGTCATCATTAATAAGTGCAAAATAAGTACGCAAAGAAGAATGCCTATTTATTAACTCTTTTAAACAAATTTCCAATTTATTAATATCAGGAATTTTTTCTAATAAAATTCCACCAGCAATATTATATAAAGCAGAATTTTCATCAGCTTGTGAGGCATAATAAATTCTTTTTTGTGCAGAAGATGTAGGATAATAATCTTTTATTTCAGTAGGTACTACAAAAGTAGAATTATTTACATTTAACTTATCAGTTATAAAATCAGATAAATCACTAATTATAGGAAAATTTAAAATATCCTTTACAGAAATTTGTGCATTTAATTTATGATATATCATTGAGCATAACTGAATTGCAGATAAAGAATCACCACCTAAGTCATAAAAAGAATTATTTATGCTAATATCTTTTACCTTTAAAAGCGCGCTTAAAAATGAAATCAATACATTATCAATTTCATTTCTTGGTTTAATTATTTCTTCATTAATTTTAATATCAGTAAAATCAATTTCAGGTAAAGCCTTTTTATCAATTTTTCCATTTGGAGTATATGGCAAAGCATCTAGCTTAATAAAATATTGAGGGATCATATAATTTGGAAGTTTGCTTTTTAAAATATTTCTTAATTCATTTTCATTAATATTTTCATTTGAAGTATAATAAGCACATAAAAACTCATGACCTTCATTAGAAACTTTTTTCACAACAACACAGTTAGAAATATTTTTGTATGCACGCATTACATTTTCAATTTCTTCAAGTTCAATACGAAGCCCACGTATTTTTACTTGATGATCTGACCTTCCTAAACAAATAATTTCTCCATTTTCCTTATAAAATCCAATATCACCAGTTTTATACATAATAGTATTAGGTACAAAAACATTAGGGATAAAGCTTTTATTAGTTAAGTCTAAATTTTGCATATAGCCAAGACCTACTCCATCACCAGAAATATAAATCTCACCAGGAACTCCAATAGGGCAAGGCTTTAAATTACTACTTAAAATATAAATCTGTGTATTAGCCAAAGGCTTTCCAATAGTAATTTCATTTTGATTTGTTACATCTGTTAAAGTAGAAAATACTGTTGTTTCACTAGGACCATAACCATTAAATATTTTTCCATGAGTTAATTCTAATAAATTATTTTTTAAAGTAATTGGTAAAGGTTCTCCTGCTAAAATAATATATTTTAAATTCTTTAAAAGCGGAATATCATCAATGTGATTATAAAATAATTGCATTCTAGATGGAGTAGTTTGTATAACTTGTATATTTTCTTTATTAATTAAATCATTTAATGCGTATGGAATGGTTTGCTCATTGGAATTTGCTATTACTAATCTTAATCCTCTTTGAAGAGAAATAAGAGTTTCAAAAATGAAAATATCAAAGCTTAAAGTTGTAACAGAAACTATTGATATATATTCTCTATTTTTTAAATATGGTATAACTTCATTACAATAATATGCAAGATTCACCAAAGCCTTTTGGGTTAGCATAACACCTTTAGGCTTTCCAGTAGAACCAGAAGTATATATTAAATAAGATAAATCATTAGGATTAGAAATATCATTAAGGTTATCTTTAGGTAAAGAATAAATATTTTCATTTTCTAAGCTAATATCTATTTTTTCACAGTCAATATTAATTTTGTTTATTAAATTTTTTTGAGTTAAAACAATGGAGCAATTACTATTTTCTAATACATAATCTATCCTTTCAGATGGATAATCTGGGTCAATAGGAATATAAGCACCACCAGATTTTAAAACTGCTAAAATTCCAATTATCATTTCTAAAGAGCGATTAATCATAACTCCAACAATATTATTATTTTTAATATTTTTTTCTCTTAAATAATAAGCCAAACTATTTGCTTTTTCATTTAATTCCTTGTAAGTTAAACTCTTATTTTCAAAAACAAGAGCAGTATTATTAGGAGTAAGCTTAACTTGCTCCTCAAATAATTCAGCAACAGTTTTATCTTTAGGATAATCTAACTTAGTTTGATTAAAGCCATATATTAACTTTTCTTTTTCCTCTAAAGTAACAATTTCAATATCACAAAGCTTTAAATTCTCATTATTTAAAACCTGCATAATAATATGTAAAATTCTTTTATGAATTTGCTCTATATCATTAGAAGAATATTTTGAACATTTATAATCATAAGCAATATTAAGTTTATTTGTATCATTAAAATCAAAAATATGAATATCAATATCATCTGCTATATTACCATTAAAAAGCCATGTACTGTTATGTGGAATACTATCTTGCTCCTCGTTCATTTTAGTAATTTGATAAGAAATCATAATATTATATAAATTTGGTAAATTACTTTGCTTTTTTCTTAAATCTTCAATAATATTTTGGTATGAATACTTTTGATGTCTTAATAAACTCATAGAATTTGTTGCAATCATATTTAAGAAATCTTTAAAACACATAGCATTATCAACACTAACTCTAAGAGGAAGTGTATTAATAAACATACCAGTCATATTTTTTTCTTTAAAATTTGTTCTATTTAAAATAGGAGTTCCAATGCAAAAATCATCTAAATTAGAAACCCTACCAATATATATAGAAAAAATGCTTGTCAAAAAATTAAACAAAGAAACTTTTTGCATTTCACAATATTTTTTTATATCATTTAATAAGCTTAAAGAAATAGAAAGCTCTTTTCTTGAAGCTTTAATAGAATCGTAAGAATCATTATTTAAACTTGGAATTGTAGCATTATCAGGAATAGTAGAAAAAACCTCATCCCAATAAGCCTTATCTTTTTCATATTTATTACTATTTTTGTATTCTTCTTCAGAAGCAATGTAATTTGTATAAGAATACAAGCTAACATCTTTAGCGTCATAATTTTCGCCTTTCAAATAAGCACAGTAAATTTCCATAATTTCATTAACAGTAATTCCAAGAGTCCAAGAATCAGCAATTAAATGGTGCATATTAACAATAAAACCACCATAATTATTTGGAAAACGAAAAACTACAAATTTGAATAAAGGCAAATCATATAATAAAAAAGGTTTTGCAGCTATTTTGTTAGCAACAGAAAAAAGCTCATTTTCTGAGTTAACATCAATGATTTCAATAGGAAAGTCTTTATATTCACATATACTTTGCTTTACTTCCTCACCTTTATTATTTAATACTATTCTACAACTATCATTTTGCTTTACAAACTGCTTAATTGCCAAAACAAATTTATCAAAATCAACCACATCATTAATTTTCATAATGCCGGCAATATTATTAATATTAGTATTATTATAATATTCTTCTGTTAAATAGATTGACTTTTGTGGATTAGTCAAAGAATATAGTTGTTTTTCCATATATACTTGCCCCTTTTATTTTTAGTAATATTTTATGAAGTAAATTACAAATTTTGCCATATAAAAGGTTAAATAACCTTTTAATTTAAAGATTTATATAAAATTTAAATCTTCAAACAAAGTATATACTAAAAGTATAGAAAAATCAATGAAAATATTGCAAAAAAATTCCTTTTATTGTAAAATTTAGTTGAAAAAAGATGTAGGATAGTTTGAAAGAATATAATCTTTCATAACTATGTGTGCCTTTGAGCGAAGTGAGAAAGGAATGGAATTTTGTATGAAAAAAGAAAAAAGCAGAATTGTTTACGAGGTAGAAGAAATTAAAGACTTTAAGGAGCTTATTAACAGAGCATATCAAAAATATCCAGAAAATACAGCCTATAAATACAAAATAAAAAATAACAATGAAGTAGAATATGTAACTAAAACGTATTCAGAATTAAAAAAAGATATAGAAGCGCTATCTACAAAATTATTACAAATGGGCTTAAGCGGAAAAAAAGTAGCTGTTATTGGAAATAACCGTTATGAATGGTGCACAACGTACTTAGCAGTTACAACAGGGGGAATGATAATAGTTCCATTAGATAAAGCCTTGCCAGAAAATGAACTTCAATCATTAATATTAAGAAGCAAGGCAGAAGCAATTATTTGTGAGCAAAAATATATACAAGCAGTTTCAAATTTACAAAACAGCAACTTAAAATACATTATTAGTATGGAAAACACTGATAATAAAAATGTATTACTATACAATAACCTACTACAAGAAGGAAAAGAATTAATAAAACAGGGCAATAAAGCTTATGAACAAGTAAAAATAGATCCAAATGCAGTTTCCATTTTATTATTTACATCTGGAACAACAAACATATCAAAAGGAGTTTTACTATCGCAACATAACATTTGCAGTAATATTACTGCACTTTCAAAATATGTAAAAATGTACCCAACAGACACACTTCTTTCGTTTTTACCAATACACCATACCTTTGAATGCACTATAACATTCCTTTTTGGAATTTATCATGGAGTAACAGTTGCATTTTGCGATGGTTTAAAATATATTCAAAAAAATATGAACGAATATCAAGTAAGTGTTTTTGTAGCAGTTCCTTTGGTGCTAGAAAATATCCATAAAAAAGTATGGAAAGGCATAGAAGAGCAAGGAAAAAAAAGTCTAATGAAAGCAATGATTGTAATTACAAAGCTACTATCTAAAATAAAAATAGATATTAGAAAAAAAGTATTCAAACCAATTATAGATAATTTTGGTGGAAAGCTTAGAATTGTTTTTGTTGGCTCAGCACCACTAGACAAAAAAATTATAAAAGGATTTAATAACTTTGGGGTAGATTTAATACAAGGCTATGGATTAACTGAAACCTCACCAGTAGTAACAGCAGAAACAGATAAAGAAAAAAGACCCGGCTCTATTGGGCTTCCACTTCCTAATTTAGAAGTAAAAATTGAAAACCCAGATGAAAAAGGAATAGGAGAAATTACAGTTAAAGGTCCAAGTGTTATGCTAGGCTATTACGAAAATGAAGAAGCAACTAATAAATGTATGAAAAATGGCTGGTTTTCTACAGGAGACTATGGCTATTTAGATAAAGATAATTTCCTATATATTTGCGGTAGAAAAAATGATGTTATTGTTTTAAAAAATGGAAAAAATGTATATCCACAAGAGCTAGAAATTTTAATTAACCAAATACCAGCAGTAGAAGAAAGTATGGTATTTGCACGTAATAAAGATTCTATGGATACAATGCTTTGTGCTAAAATTGTATACAATGAAGAAACTATGAAAAATCTATATGGAGAAAAAACAGAAGAGGAGAAAAAAGAAATTATTTGGCAAGCTATTAAAGAAGTAAATAAAACTCTTCCAGATGTAAAACATATAAAAGAAATTATTGTAACAAATGAGCCACTTGAAAAAACAACTACTCAAAAAATAAAACGTTATGAAGAAATTAAAAAAAGTAATTAAAAAACCAAAAAAAGTTCCCTTTTTAGGGGAACTTTTTTTGGTTATTCTTCTTTTTCTTCGCTGCATTCCTGTTTTTCAAAAATTGAAATGAAACCATTTGCTAAAAAGGTAATCTGGAATACAATATACCAAAAGGATATATCCAAACCACATTTTCCTAAAAAACAAGGAACAAAGTATTTGCGAAATGCTAAGAATGCTACATATGAAATTATAAAAAACATAGGCTCTATAATTCGCTCGAATAATGTTCCTTCAGAAAAGAAACATATCAAACTATAGAAGGCAACAATTATGCCGATTACTACGAACATTATAATCTCAAATGCCTTCTCATGTTCCGCCAAACCAAGCTTTTCAGCCAAGAAGCTTATAGCAAATGCGATAAGCACGAAGATTAAGAAAGAAAACCTCTTTAACATAGTAATGTCCTCCAATTTCTTTTATTGATGTTTTTTGCTATATATGTAAAACTAAAAAGTATGGAGATTAATTCCCCACTAATTAGTGAATAAAGGAATTAATGAAAAGCTTACTAAATATATTATACTACAATTTTACATAAGATGCAAATGACATTAAATTATAACAAAATATATTGAATAAAATAACACATCATTATGATTAAAAAACTAAAAAATGGAAAAAATGATAATAGTTTAAAAAATAAAAATTAATTTAATTAAAATAATAAAACTAAAAAATATAAATATTAAACTTATTACAATTCAGAAAGGAAAACAGTAAATATGGAAGAGTACATAAAAAGGCAAAACCAAAAAAGAGCAAAAAAATATTTTTTAGGAGTAATAATAAGCATATTAATTGTAATAATTATTGCATTAATATATGTTTTATATACAGGAATTGAAGTAACACCACATTATGATACAAGCAAACAAACCTTAGAAATAGAAAGACTATCACAAACAATAGAAAAAATTCAAAACAATGATACAACAATAGAAGAAGTTATTGAAAAAGTAAATAAAAGCATAGTAGGAATTTCTAAATTAAAAAATACAGGAAGCACAATATTTTTAGATAATTCTACATCAAAAATAGGAATAGGAACAGGAATGATAGTATCGGAAAACGGCTATATTTTAACAAATGAGCATGTATCCGGTGCTAAATATAGTAAATGCTATGTAACACTTCCAAGTGGAAAAAATTATCAAGGAAATGTAGTATGGTCAGACTCTGACATAGACTTAGCAATTATAAAAATAAATACAAATAATTTAGAATATGTAAGTTTAGGAAATTCAGACTTAAGTAAAGTAGGACAAACTGTATATGCAATAGGAAATCCAATAGGGTTTGAATTTCAAAGAACTGTAACATCCGGCATAATTAGTGCAGTAAACCGCACAATTGTGTTAGAAGAAGATAATAAAAAATCATATATGGGAAATTTAATACAAACAGATGCAACAATTAATCCAGGAAACAGTGGAGGCCCACTTATAAATTCAGAAGGAAATGTAATAGGAATTAATAGTGTAAAAATAACATCTGCAGAAGGAATAGGATTTGCAATTCCAATTAATGTAGCAAAACCAATTATACAAAGTTTTATTACAAATGGAAGCTTTGAAGAAGCATATTTAGGAATATTTGCCTATGATAAAAATGTTATACCATATTTAGATAGTAACTTAGAAATAGAAAAAGGAATTTATGTAGTACAAGTAAATAGCAATTCTCCAGCTGCCAGATATGGACTAAAAGAAAAAGATATATTATTAGAAGTTGATGGAATAGAATTAGAAAAAATGTGCGATTTAAGGACTTATATTTATAGTAAAAAGCCAGGAGACAATATAACATTTCAAATATTAAGAAATAAAAGGAATTTAAGTATGCAAGTTATGCTAACAAAAAAATAAAAGATATAAATTACAAGGAAGGAATGAAATTTTATGAGTTCATATTGGATAAATAGCATAAAACAAACGAAAAAAGAATTTCCAAAATTAGAAGAAAATAAAAAAGCAGATGTATGCATTATAGGGGGAGGCCTTACAGGTTTAACAACAGCATACTACTTATCAAAAACAAAAATGAAAGTAATAGTACTAGAAAAATCTAAAGTTAGCACACATACAACACGGAAACTCCACAGCAAAAATAACAAGCCAGCACGGTCTATTCTATGATTATTTATTAATGTCACTTGGAAAAGAAAAAGCAAAACAATATTTAGAAGCAAACGAACAAGCAATAAAAAATATAGAAAAAATCATACAAGAAGAACAAATTGAGTGCGAATTTCAAAAAAAGGAAGCATATGTTTTTACACAAAAACAAGAAGAAATACAAAAAATAAAAAAGGAAGTAGAAGTAGTAAAAAGCCTTGGATTTCCAGCAGAATTTGTAGAAAATACTGAGCTACCACTCAAAACTTTAGGAGCAATAAAATTCCCAAATCAAGCACAATTCAATCCTTGCAAATATGTACAAGGCTTAATAGAAGCTATGCCAAATGTAGAGATTTATGAAAACACAAAAGTAATAGATGTAAAACAAAGCAAAAACCAAACTGAATATGAAATAATAACAGAAAACCAAAATAAAATAAATGCAAAATATGTAGTAATAGCAACACATTATCCAATTATAAACATACCAGGATATTACTTTTTAAAAATGTATCAATCATTATCTTATGTAATAGGAGCAGAAACTACAAAACAAGAATTAAATGGAATGTATATTAATAGTGAAGAACCAACAATATCACTTAGAACCACAAGCTTAGAAAATGGAAAAACACTTTTAATAATTGCAGGAATGGATCACAAAACAGGTGAAAAAAAAGACTTGTCACAAAAATATGAAGAATTAATAAAAATAGCAAAACAAATAGACCCTAATTGTGAAATAAAATACAAATGGTGTACAGAAGATTGCATTTCACTAGATAAAATTCCATATATTGGAGAATTTTCAAACCTAATGCCAAACGTATATGTAGGAACAGGCTATAAAAAATGGGGAATGACAAGCTCTAACGTAGCTGCAAACATTATAGCAAATAAAATTTTAGGAAAACAAAATGAATATGAAGAAGTATTTACATCAACTAGATTAAAACCAATTAAAAATCATCAAGAAATGGGAAATATGATAAAAGAAGTAGTAAAATCCTTAGTTATAGAAAAACTAAAAGTACCACAAGAAACAATAGAAAATATTAAAACAGGGGAAGCAAAAATTATTGAAATAGACAGCAAAAAATTAGGAGTGTATAAAGACGAAAAAGGAAAATTATATGCTGTTAAACCAGTATGTAGTCACTTAGGCTGTGAACTTTCATGGAATAACTTAGAAAAAACTTGGGACTGCCCTTGCCACGGTTCTAGATTTACTTACGAAGGAAAATCAATATACGACCCAAGCATATATGATTTAGAAATTATAGAATTAGAATAAAATTGATATAAATGCTTTAATCTAATTTTTCAAAGCAAAGATTAAAGCGATTAATAAATTTGCTTATAGAAAAAGCTAATTTTAGAGGATAATAAAAAACTAATTAATAATAAAAGAGTGCCATTTCTGACACTCTTTTTGTTCAAGAAAGTTTAGGTAGAGTGACCTTTCTACATCTCCTAACTATGGGTGACGGCTGCCTGTTCCGTCCTCAGAAACTTTCTTTAATATTATATGCTAATTTTATTTTAACATACATTTTATTTTTTTTCAATATTTTATTATAATTTATTATAATTTATGTGAATTTTTAGTAAAAATGTCCCACTTTTGAAAACGAATTTTAAGTGAAAATGTCCTAGGACATTTTTAAATAA
>CANQCT010000007.1 GCA_947589835.1 uncultured Clostridia bacterium | reverse complement strand
TAAGACAAAAACCAAAGGTGGATCGGACTTAACTTGTGTATATGTAGGAATATGGTTTACAGTAGAAGCTACAACACCAAGTACAGGGGGAACAAAAACATTAGCAGAAGCAAAAGCACAAAAAGACCCATTTGAAGAAACAACAAAAATAGAAGAAGGAATGACAATCCCAACAGGATTTAAAATAACAGAAGGAGAAAGCATAGATGAAGGAGTAGTAGTACAAGATAGAGCAGGAAATGAATTTGTATGGGTACCAGTAGCTATAAATGATATGGTAATGTGTAGAACACATCCAACAGCTAAAATTAATTATGAAGACGGAGAATTTTCTTGTGAGGGACAGGACCATAAACCAAACCAAACAGAATTAGTAGGAAAGCTATATGCAAACGGAACTAAGGAAGAGTTTGGAACACTAAATACAACATATACTGAAAATAGTGGTTTAAGGGAGCCAGACATATTAACGGATGAAGATACTACTGATTACTTAAAAACAATTGAAGCAAGTTTAACACCTGAAACATTTAAAACACAGTTGCAAGAAGAATTTTATAATATGGCAAAAAGTGTAGCAGAAAATGGCGGATTTTATATAGGAAGATACGAGACATCAAGTTTAAATACAAATGAACCAAAAGTAATATCTGATGTTGTTCCAACAGTATATATAGATTGGTATACAATGTATAAAAATAGTAAAGAAATAGCAAAAGGAGCATTAAAACCAGAAGAAAAAGCTGAAAAAAGCCCAAGTGTAACAAGTAGTATGATATGGGGCTGCCAGTGGGATGCAGTAATGAAATGGATGGAAAAAATAGAAAATCCAACAATAACAAGCGCAACAAAATATTTTATAACAGATAGTAGCGGAATGGGATGGTACAATGGAGTAACAGGGAGTGATGGCAATAACAATAGCGACCATAAAACAGGAGTAGATTTAAAAAAAGAAGGAAGTCCAGAAGTAGTATTAAATAGAGTAAAAAACATATATGACCTAGCAGGAAATATGAAGGAGTGGACACTTGAGGCCGACAACACCCGCTTTCGTGTTGATCGAGGAGGCGTTTACTACCGTTCCGGTTCTGGCTGGCCAGCTAGTGACCGCGACTACGGCTTTCCTTTTCACAGCGACATCAATTATGAATGTTCTCGCGCCACGCTATATGTAAATCTGTAAACTGTAGAAGAAACCCGTAAGGGTTTCGAAAAAATCCATTGTGAAAGAAGGAAAAACTTGAGCGGTTGAGAATAGTTAAATAAAAGGCTTCTTGGAACGGCTATGAATAGTAAGCTTGACCTGGGAAGCGCTGGTTTCGATAGTGAGTTATCTTAAAAGATAATATAGTAGAAATAGAAGATATTGAGAAAATTAGAGAATAAAATAAAAACTACTACCAACATATTAGTTAGTAGTAGTTTTCACATTATAAGTCTATCATATATGTTTCATAGATTTTTTAATGCGTTCCCTATAAATATAATACCATAGGTTCCATAAAAAGTCAACAAAAAAATAAAGGAAAGTTCAATTTTGAACTCTCCTTTTTTGGGAACGTAAGATAACTTATGCCTTAAGCACAGCCATCTCCGTTTAAAAAATCTACAAAACATAGAGTTCTGCCTCCTTCCTTAAGTATATTTGTACTAATATCATTTATAGGTAAAACTATAAACATTTCAAATATTAGAAACATACTTTAGAAAGGTATATAAGCTAATATAATAAACTCCTAAGCTACCTTTAAATAGCTTAGGGAGTATTTTTTTGAAATACTTTTAGTCCTACAAGCTATTTAAGTAGCTATCAATGGGAATTTATATATATGCTTAAAACGATTTTTTAAACAATTCCCAATGTACTATAAATATAATTATGTACAATTTCATTATACCATAAAATGGTAATTTTGGCAATATTTGTTGAAATAAGCGTCAATATATGATATAATTATTATGTAAACACAAAATGTTGCAAACATACATATATTTTTATTTAGGGGGAAATTGTTATGTATGATACAAATATGGAAAACTTAGGGGAAAAAATAAAATACTTTAGAAAAACTAGAAATATGAGTACAGAAGAATTAGGAGATGCAATAGGAAAAAGCAAAACAACAATTGTAAGATATGAAAATAACGAAATATTACCCGATATTTTAACAATAGTAGAAATATGTAACGCATTTAATATAGACTTCAACGACTTATGCAGTAAATCAATGCATAGCCTAGAAACAAATATAAACCAAAACCCATTTAATACTAACCTTTTATACCTATACTACATCAGCAAAGGTGGAATAATAATATCAAGCATAGAAATAACAGAAAATAACAATTCTAACTATATTTTAATGAAAAATGGGCTAACAAATAAAAAATATAAACAAGAATATACAGGAGTAATGGAATGTACATATAACACCGCCTTTATATGCCTAACTAATGCAATAAATAACCCAGGACTAGATAAATTTCAAATAGAAATAGACCTACATTCAAAAATAAATGATATGTACTATGGCATATTTTTAGGAATATCAGATAACACTCATAGACCAACAGCAAGAAAATGTATATTAGCAGATAAGCTAATAGTATCAGTAAAAGGTTTAACAGAACTATTTGAAAACCTAAGAATAAATGCAGAAGATATAAAAGATATGGAAAAAACAAAATACTGGGATATGAAAACAGGAAACATTACAGACTATGTTATAAAAGTAAGTAATTCATAGAATAATTAAAAGGCTATATGTGTAAATGAATTATTAACATTTGCTATATGCCAATATAACAATATATAAACTAAAAAAGAGCTAACAAAATTTTAATAACAAGTTATTAAAAATTTTGTTAGTTCTTTTTTTTGCTTAAAATAATGCAAAAAACAAATAATTAAAAAAAGGTGCGTAAGAATCACCAAAAGTATGAATTTTCACTCTGTGTCACTAATTTTACTAAAAAAATTAAAAAAATGATTAAAATTTGGTGCGTGTCACGCACCTTTTTGCATTTTTTTGAAAAAATTGACCAATTTTTGCCTAAAAAGGTGCGCGTGACGCACCAAGTCAATTTTTTGTTTTCAGGCTTTTATTATGTTAACATATACTTAAGTTATATAACTAACAGGTTTCCGGAAATCAAATATTAAAAAATAGGAGATTTCAAATTATGAAAAAACAAACCAAAAAACCAAACCATACAAAAGAAATTTTAGTTACTAATGAAAAAATCAAAAAAGCTTTAACAAATAGTTACTGTCTAACCTCAATGAAACAAGTAGAAAGCTCTGATGTAGACATTAACCATTTAGAAAAAATCTTCACAAATAAAACTTACTATTTAGCAATGAAACTAGTTCCATTGCTTGAAAGAAAAGTGTTGTATCTAACATATGTTGAAAATGCTAGATTAAACTATATTTGTAGAAGATTAAAATTAAAAAACAAGGAAGTCATTCTTTTAAGAAACAAAGCTATTACCCATTTCAAAAATAACTTAACTACATTGTATAAAATGGAAAAATTAAAAAACAATGGCAAGCTTTAATAAAAAAGATGCAAAAAAAATTAAAAATAATGTGAAAGGAAAAGAAAAAAATATGAAAAAAAGTAAAAAAATAAAAAGTGTAAAAGAAACAAAAAATAACAAAAAAATTAAAAACATTCAAGAAAAAATCAAAGAAAAAGCAAAAAATCAAAAACCCATAAGAGTAATATACAAAAAACCTGGACAAAATCCAGAAGTAAGAATAATACCAAATGTATTTATGCTAAAAAGGGCAATAATAAATAAACAACTTGAAATATTACCATATCAAAATGTATTTCTAGTATTTAATAAACAAAAAGAAATACAAGTAGAACCAATAAATGTGATATTCAACTTATGCAATATAAAAGGTGATTTATTAGTAGTACAACTAGACCTTAAAAAAAGAGAATTTGAAAGCCTATCACAAGAAGATATTATATGGTTTACAAAAGACTTAATAAATAAAAAGCCAGTAAACGCTAAGACACCACAAATAAAAAACAATGTAATAGATATAAACTACTGGAAAGCTCTAAAAATACAAAACAAAAACGAAAATCAATTAAGTAAAAAACAAATAAAAGATTATTACTCTAAAGAATTAACCATATATGATGCAGAAGAAAAAGTTGTAAATGGAACAAGCTTTGAAACTAATTTAATAAATGTACTAACCAACATAGAACTTACACTAGCAAGTTTACTAGAAATTAAAAAAATTAAGAAAAGTAAGAAAAATTAAAGAAAATTAAACAAAATTAATAAAAGTTATAAAGAAATACAAAAAAGTACAAAAAATTAAAATTAATTAACGGGGGTAAAAAATATGAATTTCATAGATGATGAACACGAGCTATTCTTTATGAACAAAGTACAAGAACTATCTAAGTATAAAAAAATAAACCCATACTATATATCACTTATTTACACTTTAGGAATAAGCAAAACAACCAGAAATAACTTTGCAAACATATTTAATATTGAAACAGGAGAAATAAATATAGATGCAATAGATAACTCTTGGCAAACCGATAGTAGTAAAAAAGTAACAAGAATGGCATTTAGCTTATGGAATGGCTGTAACTATGACAGCACACAAGATATTGAAAATGAAAAAATATCTAAAATGTATAATCCCAACGAATTATTTAGTTGTAGCTATGCTCCATATTTCTACGAAGTGGTAAAACTAAGATTTCCAGAATATACAAAAGACGAAGGAATTGAAATGGAATTATAAAAATACAAAAAGTGTTATTAGGAGACAATGTCTCCTAAACACTAAATAAAATAGGAGATGAATAAAAAATGAATAATGAAGAAGAAATACAAACTACAACAATGGTTAATACAAAATTAATTGATACAAAAGAAGAATTAGACAATATAGAAATTACTTTAGAAAACGCACAAGAAAAAATGTTATTAGAAAGTATAAAAAGGCTAAAGAACCCATTTATAAATATATCAGTGCAAGATGTAGCAAGAGATTTAAAAATAGGTGAAAATATGGCTTATGCAATATTTAAAAGGGATGACTTTCCATCAATAAACATAGGCAGATGCTGGAAAATATGCTTAATATCATACATTATGTGGAAAACACAAAAAAGAGTGTAAAGGAGCGTGGTGTATTATGAAACAAAAAAATATTTCTAGTATATATTATGATAAAACAAGAAAAAAGTATGTTGTATCATATAGTATAAAAAATAATGAAACTGGAGAAAAAAAGAGAACAAGAAGAAGTTTTAATACAAAAGAAGAAGCAGAAGATTTTTTAAAAGAGCTAGAGTATAAAAAAGGAGACAAAATATTTATAGAAAACAATGGAATTCCCTTATGTGAGTTAATGAAATTTATAGTTGAAAGAAAACTAAAAACAAATCATGTAGGAGCTCATCAATATGGAAAAACATTGAAAATAATAGACAGAATTGAAAAAGCTGGAATAGGTAAAAAAGATATTTCTGAAATAACATCTGAAGAAATACAGGACTATTTCAATTCACTAACTAATTATAGTAATCACTATATGGAAAAATTTACAGAACAATTTTCCAAAGCATTTAGTTATGCTCATAATAAGGGTTATATAAAAATAAACCCAATGGCAGATACATACAGACCTAAAAGTGCAAAACCTGATAAAATTTTACGAGCTTTAGAACTTGAAGAACAAGAAACACTTACAGATTATTTGAAAAGTAAAACAATAGAAGAAGAACCATATAAAAATGCTTTTTTAATACAACTTTATGCAGGACTTAGAATAGGAGAGGTTTTAGCTTTGCAATATAAAGATATAGACTTAGATAAAAGACTTATACATATTAACAAAACAATAGCAAGAGATGAAAATGAAAGAATTATACTAAAAGATACAACAAAAACATCTGCAGGAATTAGAGAGGTACCAATACAAGATATTATTTTAGATGAACTAAAGGAACAGAAAGAAATATCAAAAAAGCATTTTGATAATCAGTTATTTTTATCAAATAATAGAAGTTATGCAGACCCAAAAAACGTAAATAAAATTTTAAAAAGAATAATGTTTAATATTTGTAAAACAACAGATATTACTACTCACTGTTTAAGGCATACTTATGGAACAAGATGTATTGAAAGTGGAATAGCACCAGTTGTTGTTCAAAGACTTATGGGACATAAAGATATAGCAGTAACACTTAATACATATACTTCTGTTTTAAATAGATTTAAAGAAGAAGAAATAGAAAAATTAAATAATTATTATCAAAATAAAAATCTATCTAAGAAAAACAATTCAAAAGAAGAGAGATAACCCTACAGTCTCAATAATTTCACAAAAACTTGTCACAGACACATTTCTTGTAATCTTACAGTTACAAGACTTTCAAAAAAACAGCTAAAAAAACTTGTCACCGAATTCAATTTTGGTGACAAGTTGGTGACAAAAACACACAAAGTTACATAAAACCATAAAAATTCACAAAAAAGAATAAAACGTATAAACCAGACATATCAAGGCTTTGCAAAATCACACACAAGTTTACAAAAATAAAAAAAGAGGTCAAAAACCCCTATTTTTGGTGGAGATGAGGAGAGTCGAACTCCTGTCCAATAACCTTTCCACATTAACTTCTCCGAGTGCAGTTTGTTTTCAAAAATCCCCTTAATATAACCTAACAAACAAGCTTATATTAAAAGTAGCTATTTAAAAATACCCATTATTTCGATAGCTCAAAATAACTTTGTTTCCCACTAACTTTACGCCTTATAAAAAACCGTGGGCAGTTTAATATAAAACGACACTGCAACTAGGCAGCGTATGCTAATTCTGTATTATCAGCGTTTATATTTATTTTCTCACATTATTAAAGTGGCCAAGTGAGAATCCACTACTCGCTATTAATACTTCTGGGTTACTGTCGAAACCAAATACATCCCCATATATAAAAAATATAAATACTTTTGCAAAAGCTTTATATCTCAAACTTTATTATACAATATTTTATGCAAAATAACAATACATTTAAAAGAAAATCTATTTGCATTTTTCTTTTAATTTTGGTAAAATGTGACAAACGAAAGTAAAAATTTTAAAAAGGAAAAATTTATGGTAGATTTAAGTCAAAATGTACAATATGTAAAAACAGTAGGTCCTACAAGAGTTAAATATTTGAATAATTTGAATATTTACACATTAGGTGATTTACTTACATATTTTCCAAGAGAATATGAAGATAGAAGTAATATAAAGCAAATTGCTAATGTACAAATAGGAGAAGAGGCCACAATTGAAGCAAGGGTTGTTTCAGAGGTAAGTATAAATCGTATTAGAAAAAATATGACTATTTTAAAAACTATTGTAGAAGATGATACAGGCAGATGTATGCTTACATGGTTTAACCAAACATATATAAAGCAGCGCATAAAAAGAGGGGAAACTTATCGCTTTTTTGGAAAATTAACTAAAGAAGTAAATCATTATGAAATGTATAATCCTGTATTTGATGAAATAGGGAAAGAAAAAAACACAGGAAAAATTATGCCAATATATCCTACAACCTATGGGCTATCACAAACAGCAATTAGGCAGGCTATGCAAAATGCTTTAGCATTGATAAAAGGTGATATTAAAGAAACTCTTCCAGATTATTTGCTTAAAGAATATAACTTAAGCAAAATAGAAGATAGCCTTAATGAAATACATTTTCCAACTAGCAAAGATAAAAGGTTAGAGGCTAGAAAAAGGCTTGTATTTGAAGAACTTCTTACAATGCAGCTTACTTTACTTGAATTAAAAGGCAAAAGTGAAAAGAACATAGGAATTAGCTTTGATAAAAATGTAAAAATGTCAAATGTAATTAATAGTTTGCCATTTAAGTTAACAAAGGCACAGCTTAAAGTTTTAGAAGAAATAGATAATGATATGGAACAGGCAAAACCAATGAATAGGCTTCTTCAAGGAGATGTTGGCTCAGGTAAAACTGTAGTAGCTATGATTTCTGCATATAAAGCAGTAAAATCAGGTTATCAAGCAACTATTATGGCGCCAACAGCAATACTAGCTACTCAACATTTTGAAGAATTTAAAAAAATTCTAGAGCCATTTGAAATAAAGATAGAACTATTACTAGGTTCTACTAAACCAAAAAAAAGAAAAGAAATTTTAGAAGATTTAGCAAATGGAAAAATAGATATATTAATAGGTACACATGCTCTGCTTACAGAAAATGTAATTTTTAATAAGCTTCGGCTTAGTAGTAACAGATGAGCAACACCGCTTCGGAGTAAAGCAAAGAGAAACTATTATAGCTAAAGGATTAAATCCAGATGTACTAGTTATGACAGCAACTCCAATACCACGAACCCTTGCATTAATACTATATGGAGACCTAGATATTTCCATTATAGATGAACTTCCTCCAAATCGTAAAAAAATAGAAACTTATGCAGTAACCAAAAGAATGGAGCAAAGAGTAAATGATTTTATTAGAAAAAATATTAATGAAGGTAGGCAAGCGTATGTTGTTTGCCCATTAGTAGAAGAAAAAGAAGAAGAGCAGTTGCAAGAAAGTAGTTTAGAATATGAGTCAAAAAATAATAACAAACCAGATTTAAAAGCAGTAAAACAGTGGACAGAAATTTACCAAAATCAAATTTTTCCAGAATATAAAGTTGCCTGCATTTATGGAAAAATGAAGCAAAGTGAAAAAGATGAAATAATGGAAAATTTCAAAAATGGAAAAATAGATATATTAATTTCTACTACTGTTATAGAAGTTGGCGTTAATGTACCAAATGCTAGCATAATGGTTGTAGAAAATGCAGATAGATTTGGTTTAGCACAGCTTCACCAATTACGTGGAAGAGTAGGAAGAGGAGAATATCAATCATATTGTATATTAAAATATAATAGTAGTAGTGGAGAAATAGGAAGAGAAAGAATGAAAACAATGCAGGAAACCAATGATGGCTTTATTATTGCCGAAAAGGACTTAGAACTTCGTGGCACAGGAGAATTTTTCGGAACAAGGCAACATGGCCTTCCAGAATTTAAAATTGCAAATTTATTTATAGATATGCCAATGTTAAAATCAGTGCAAAGTGTAGCTTTAAAAATAGAATCAGAAGATAGTGGCTTGAAATTAGAAAAAAATAAAAGGCTAAGGGACTTAGTAGATAAGAAATTAAAACAAAGTATTCCATTATAGTATCATTTTTGCAAGCTTTTATAAATTATGCAAAGTAATTTTTTTCAATTTCTGTATAATGAATTATTAAATAATTTAAAAAATAGAAAATATTAGCGTCAACATGTAGTAATATTTAAATTAAAATGCTATAATAATAGTGTAGTTAATAGAAAGGAGATCTTGACTTATGTATACTCAAATGGTAACCTCAGAAAAGGGCGGAGAACTAATTAGCTTTAAGATAAATGGTGAGGAAAAAATACACCAAGGAGAAAAATGCACAGATGAAAACGGAAAAGTATATTGGAAAAGACATTCTCCTGTATTATTTCCTATTGTAGGGAAATTAAAAAAGAATAAAACACTAATTGGCGGAAGAACTTATGAAATAATGCAACACGGCTTTGCTAGAGACTTAGATTTTGAGCCAATTACTAAACTTAACAATTTTCACTCTTATGTATTAAGAAGCAATAAATATACATTAACAAGGTATCCTTATGATTTTGAATTATATAATACATATAGAACAGAAGAAAATAAATTAACAACAATTTATAAAGTTGTAAATACTGGTTTAATTAACTTGCCATTTGGCATAGGTGGTCACCCTGCATTTAAAATAGATTTAGAAGAACTTAAAAAAGGCCACTACTATTTAGAATTTGAAGAAGAGGAAGAAAAAATTCACTTTTTATATTTAGTAGATGGATTAATTGGAACAGAATATGCAAGAGATAGAATGGTTAATAAAAAATACATTACAATAGATTCACATACATTTGATGACGATGCATTAATAATGAAAGGAATAAAGTCAAATAAAATAAGTTTAAAAAATTATGCTACAAATAAAACAATACTTACAATGGATTTTACTGGATTTCCATATTTAGCAATATGGTCAAAACCTAATGCACCATTTATTTGTATAGAGCCATGGTATTCTACAGCAGATAACATTAAAGCATCTGGTGTATTCACACAAAAGCAAGATATTATTTCATTAAAACCAAACGATTCATTCGAGTGCAAGTACACAGTTGTTTTTTAGGGACAGGTCCCAATGCTCGTTTTCAAGCACTTAGGGACAGGTCATATTTTTTAGGGACAGTCCCTAATTCCCTTTTTGGGGGTAAAAGGGACAAGTCATTGTAAAGAAACTTAGCTAAAACACTAATATAACTAATAAAAATAAAACTAAAGCGTTAAAGAAAGAGGAAACAAAATGCTACAAATAATATTAGTACTTATTGGATTTATAATTGCATTATTAGGAGTTAGTTGCATTTTTGATGCAAGAGTTATTACTAAAAAGTTATTTGGCTTTGGAGACCAAAATGAGGCCACTTTAGGCTTCAAAATATTTGGCTTCATATTCACAATAGCAGGTTTTTTAATAGTATTTTTTAATTTTTAGGTTAAAAATAAACTTTAAAAAACATATTGCTATTTTTATATTAAAGTGCTAAAATAAATAACATAAATTTAAAAACTAAGAAAAAGAGGAGTAAGTTTAAACTAACTAGAAAAGAGAACAGAAGTCATTGGCTGAAAGCTTCTGCTAGAATAGAAAACTGAAGGTAGCTTTGGAGTTAATATATTGAAAAATTAGTAAATATATTCGTGTAACTTGCGTTAAAAGTAATAAAGATATTAATTATAAAATTAATAATTAAGGTGGTACCGCGAATATACCTCGCCCTTAACAGTAAGGCGAGGTTTTTTGATGCTTTTATTAAAACATATTTTTAATTTATTTATAAATATTAAAAATAACAAATTAAGGAGGAAATAAAATGTGTAAAGAACACAGTCTAGAAGGAAAATACGATCCAAAAAGTTTTGAAGAGGAAATTTATAAAAATTGGGAAAAAAATGAATATTTTAAACCATCTGAAGATAAAACCAAAGAGCCATATACAATAGTAATTCCACCACCAAACATTACAGGAAAGCTTCACATGGGACATGCATTAGATAACACTTTGCAAGATATATTAATTCGTTATAAAAGAATGAGGGGATTTAACACCTTATGGATTCCTGGAACAGACCATGCATCTATTGCAACAGAGGCTAAAATAGTAGAAAAACTTAAAGAAGAAGGAACTAGCAAAGAAGAGCTAGGAAGAGAAGAATTCTTAAAAAGAGCTTGGCAGTGGAAAGATGAATATGGCGGAACCATTTTAAAACAACTAAAAAAATTAGGTTGCTCTTGCGACTGGTCTCGCGAAAGATTTACAATGGACGAGGGGCTATCTAATGCAGTAAAATATGTTTTTGTTAAGTTATATAATAAAGGGCTTATTTATCGTGGAAAAAGAATGATTAACTGGTGCCCTTACTGTAATACTTCTATTTCAGATGCAGAAGTAGAATACGAAGAAGAGCCAACACATTTATGGTATATTAAATATCCTGTAAAAGGCGAGCCAGGAAAATTCTTAGTTGTAGCTACTACAAGACCAGAAACAATGCTTGGAGATACAGGCGTTGCAGTACATCCAGAAGACGAAAGATACAAAAACTTAGTTGGCAAAACTGTTATTCTTCCAATTATGAATAAAGAAATTCCTATTATTGCAGATGAGTTTGTTGAAAAAGAATTTGGTACAGGTGCCGTAAAATTAACCCCTGCACATGATGTAAACGACTATCAAGCAGCTTTAAAACACGGACTAGAAATTATAGAAGTATTTGATGAAAACTTTAAAATGGGAAATTTATATCCAGAATATGAAGGAATGGATATATATGAAGCAAGAGAAAAAATAGTTCAAAAATTGCAACAAGAAGGCTACCTAGTTAAAATAGAAGACTACACTCATAATGTAGGAAAATGCTATAGATGCCACCATACAATAGAACCAAAAATATCAGAGCAATGGTTTGTAAAAATGGAGCCATTAGCAAAACCTGCAATAGAAGCAGTAAAACAAGGAAAAGTAAAATTCATACCAGAAAGATTTGATAAAATTTACTATAATTGGATGGAAAATATTCAAGATTGGTGCATTTCAAGACAGCTTTGGTGGGGCCATAGAATTCCAGCATATTATTGTGAAGAATGTAACGAAGTGATAGTAGCAGAAAGTATGCCAGAAAAATGCCCTAAATGTGGATGCACACATTTACATCAAGATGAAGATACTTTAGATACTTGGTTTAGCTCAGCATTATGGCCATTTTCAACACTTGGCTGGCCAAATCAAACAGAAGATTTTAAATATTTCTTCCCAACAAGCACACTAGTTACTGGTTATGATATTATATTCTTCTGGGTTGCAAGAATGATATTCTCAAGCTTAGAGCACACAGGAGAAGTACCTTTTAAAAACGTATTTATACATGGTATTGTACGCGATAGCCAAGGAAGAAAAATGTCTAAGAGCCTAGGCAATGGAATTGATCCATTAGAAGTAATAGATAAATACGGCACAGATGCACTAAGATTTTCATTAGTACTTGGAATTTCACCAGGAAACGATATTCGCTATATGCCAGAAAAGCTAGAATCTGCATCTAATTTTGCAAATAAAATTTGGAATGCCGCAAAATTTATTATAAATTCATTAGCAGATGAAAAAAAGGTAAGAGAATTTTGCTATGAAGTATTTGAAAAAAATCATACATATAATCCAGATTTACTAAGAATAGAAGATAAATGGATTTTAAATAAATTTGATAAATTAGTATCAGAAGTAACACAAAATATGGAAAATTACGATTTAGGAATTGCTTTAGATAAAATATATAATTTTATTTGGAACGAATTTTGCGATTGGTATATTGAAATTGTAAAGCAAAGAATATACAGTGAAGATGAGCAAACCAAAGTGGCTGTAAGTGATATTTTAAACCATGTATTTGGCTCTTCTCTAAAACTACTACATCCATTTATGCCATTTGTTACAGCAAAAATTTATTCAAATCTAATTTGTTTTGGAACAGAAGAAATAATGATATCAAAATGGCCAACTATTCGAAAAGAATTTGTATTTGATAAAGAAGAACAATTTATGGAAGACATTAAACAAATTATTGTTGGAATAAGAAATATTAGAGCAAAGCTAAATGTACATCCTTCAAAAAAATCAAAACTAATTGTTGTTGTAAAAAATATGGAAGAAATGAAAAAACAAATAGAAGAAGTTAAACCAATTTTACAAAAACTAGGTTTTGCAGAAGAAATTGTTGTTCAAGAAAATAAAGTAGGAATACCACAAAATGCAATGTCTGTAATACAAAATGGAATAGAAGTTTATTTGCCATTTGAAGAATTAGTGGACTTAGAAGAAGAAAAGAAAAGACTACAAGGAGAAAAAGAAAAGCTAATTTCAGAAGTTGAAAGAGCAGAAAAAATGCTTTCTAACCCAGGTTTTGTAAATAAAGCACCAGAGGCAAAAATAAATGAGGAAAAAGAAAAACTTGCTAAATATAAAGATATGCTTGAAAATGTAGAAGAAAGATTAAAAAGTTTATAATTAATATAACAAAAGGAAGCACCCCACCAAATTGGCGGGGTGTTTTGATGCTTACTCCTTCACAGTAAGACGGTAGGTGTCGTTATCCATCTTATAAATGTCCCACAGAGCAGATTTAAGCTTTTGACTTACCTCAGGCTCGATAGCAAAGCCACCAAGATGCCGGGAAATGGAAACATCGACCTGAATCTCAAATTTCCTTTCCTTCAGAGCTTCTTCAATGAAGTCGCAGATGATGGCATTGATTACTCTGCACTGCTCATCAACTCTCTGCAAGCGTTCATTTTCCTTGAGCTCATGCTCAATGGAACTTGCATTCGGGAAGGTTAACACCTGGTTTTTCATTGTGAAAAACCTCCTTTAAAATTAATCACCTTTCGGTGACCTAGCCCAAAATGAACTAGGGTTTATAAAATATATTATACCATATTTTATATAATA
Organism: uncultured Clostridia bacterium; assembly: GCA_947589835.1. GTDB lineage: Bacteria > Bacillota > Clostridia > TANB77 > CAG-508 > CAG-273. The sequence continues at coordinate 29,083 of CANQCT010000007.1, read as the reverse complement.
AGTAAAACTTTGTCGAAAACTTGTCATAATTCGACAAAACTTCCTAAGTTTTACTCTAGATATTAACTGGAAAAAAATGTATAATTGGACAAGCAAACAATAAGGAGGAATTAGCATGGATAGTAAATTTGATGAAAACGATAATGTACTATACTTACAAATTACAGAAGAAATTGATCATCACAAAGCAGAAAAGATAAGGAGGTTAATGGATAATGAAATTACAAGATTTATGCCTAGAAAAATTGTATTTGATTTTAGTAATGTTTCTTTCATGGATAGTGCAGGAATAGGGCTTTTAATAGGAAGGTACAAACTAATAAAACTTTTAGGTGGAACAGCAGAAATAATAAACATAAACAAAACTATTTCAAAGGTATTAGAAATGAGCGGAATACTAAAGATTATTCCAATACAAAACGAAGAAAACGTATGTTAATGCATAATTAAAATATAGCTAAAAATAATTTACAAAAAAATCAGAAATCGAAAATGCATAATAATTTATAAAAATTGTTAGGAGGAAGAAAATGAAAAGCATATATGATAATGAAATGGAACTAAGTTTTTTAAGTAAATCCAATAATGAGGCATTTGCTCGTATTACAGTAGCAGCATTTGCTGCACAATTAGATCCAACTATTGAAGAACTTGCAGACATAAAAACTGCTGTATCAGAAGCAGTAACAAACTGTATTATTCATGGATACGAAAATACAGAAGGCTTAATTAAAATAAAGGCTACATTACTTAAAAACGAAATTGAAATTGAAATATCTGACAGTGGCAAAGGCATAGAAGATATTGAGCTTGCCAGAAAGCCACTTTATACAACAAAAGGAAATTTAGAAAGATCAGGAATGGGCTTTACTATAATGGAAAGCTTTATGGATGAAGTTGAAATTTATTCTGTTGTAGATATTGGAACAAAAGTAATTATGAAAAAGAAAATAAAAAAGCAAGAAAATGCTGAAGAAAATGAAGAAAAAAATGCCTTAATAAATTGACTCATTCATTAAATAGAAAGCACTTAAAATGTCAAAAATGAATTTAAAAATGAAGAAAAAAATGCTCTAATAAACTAATTTATTAGAATAGGAGGCATTTAAAATTGCAGGAAGAATTTGAAAACAAAGCAGAAGACATTATAAAAGCCCAGCAAGGAAATGAAAAAGCAATGGAAGACCTAATAGAAAACAACAAAGGTCTTATTTGGAACATTGTAAAACGTTTTCAAGGTAGAGGCCATGACATAGAAGATTTGTATCAAGTAGGAGTAATGGGCTTTATTAAATGTATTAAAAGGTTCGATAGTAGTTTTGAAGTAAAATTATCTACCTATGCAGTTCCATATATTTTAGGAGAAATAAAAAGATATATAAGAGATAATGGTCCAATAAAAATTAGTAGAAGTTTAAAAGAAATGGCAACAAAGGTAATGACGATTAAAACTGAATATTATAGAAAAAATGGAAGAGAAATAAAACTAGAAGAAATGGCAAAGATTTTGAAAATATCTAAAGAAGAGCTAAGCTTAGTTTTAGAAGCGGTTCAGCCAGTAGATTCTATTGATGAGCAACTATATGAAGAAAGCGGAGATGGAATGACTTTGCTAGATAAAATAGGAGGGCAAAAAGATGAAGCTTCTGAAATTACAAATAGACTTTGCATAGAGCAAATAATTAAGAATTTAAAAGCTCAAGAAAGAGAGGTAATATTACTTAGATATTATAGAGGAAAAACTCAAACAGAAATTGCCAAAATACTTGGAATTACACAAGTACAGGTATCTAGAATAGAAAGAAAAACTCTGCAACTAATGAAAATGAAACTAGCAGGCTAAAAAATAAAATAACATATAAATAAAGCTAGCAAGTTAAAAACAAAATGAGAAAAACAAGCGAAGGGGGAAAATTTGAAAAAATATATTATATACTTATTTATATTTTTATGCATTTGCTTTTTCATTCCCATTTTTTTCACATCTCCATTTAGCAGTAAAGAGGCAAATAGCAATATAGAGCTAAATGTAATTACAACAGAGGCAACTTATGATTACAAGCAATATAAAAATGTAAAACTATTACATAAAAAAACTAATAAAATAGAAGAAATACCATTTGAAGAATATATATATGGAGTAGTAAGCGCAGAAATGCCAGCAAGTTATGAAAAGGAAGCCTTAAAAGCACAGGCAGTAGTAGCAAGAACTTACACTTTATATAAAATTGTTCAAAATTCTTCTAAACATGAAGGGGCAAATATTTGCGATGATTCAAGCTGTTGCCAAGCCTGGATTTCAAAAAATGATAGGCTTGCTAAATGGAAAGAAGAAAAAAGAGATGAATATTGGAATAAAATTGTAAATTGCGTAAATGAAACTCAAGGAAAAATAATTACTTATGAAAAAAAGCCAATCAATGCATTTTTTCATTCTAATAGTGGTGGAACCACAGAAACTCCTATAAATGTATGGGGTGGAAGCGGATATCCATATTTACAATCAGTGCAAACCTCAGGAGAAGATGCATACTCGCAATATGCATCTAAAGTTACAGTAACTAAAGAAAAATTTGAAGAAACTATAAAAAAGGAACATAGCAATTTTAAAATTGATTTTAATAAAAAAGATTGCATAAAAATTAAAGAATATACAGAAGGAGGCAGAGTAAAAACAATTACTATAGGAAATGTAGAACTATCTGGTGTAGAAGTTAGAACATTATTTGGCTTAAAATCAGCAAATTTCAAAGTAACAATAGAAAGCAAAAATATTACTTTTGAAGTTATAGGATATGGCCATGGGGTTGGAATGAGTCAAACTGGTGCAGATAGTTTAGCAAAGCAAGGAAAAAATTATGAAGAAATTATTTATCATTTTTATACAGGAGTAGAAATTGAGGACATTTAAAAAGTGAAAGCCAAAATATAGCATTTTCAAGTTACAAAAAATGTAAATTTTAAATTTGTTTTTTTGTATAATTTTCTTAAAAATTGTTAATAATGTTACTAATGAAAAATTAAGGAGGAATAATTTTTATGAGAAGAGAAAATAGGAGAAAACCAGTAGAAGAAGGTTTTGACACAAAGAAAATGTTATATATAACAGGAAGTGTTTTAGCCCTTGCAATAATAGTATTTATAGTAACATTCTTAGTATATAGTAATGGATTATCAAGCACTACACAGTTTAGTAAATTAGATACAAATTCCATTGGAAATACAAAAATAGAAGAAACAAGTACATCTTATGGAAAAACAGTTAACGAAATGCAAAATGAAGAAGCAAATACACAAAGCGAAAGTTCTACAACAAATAATAATTCTAAAAATACAGAAAAAATAGCTGTAAATACAAGTACTTTAGAAACAAACAAAACACAAACCAATAATACCAATACAAATACAAGTAATACTTCAAGCAAAAATGAAAAAGCAGATATAAATAAAAGCACAAATAAAGAAGAAACTAAAAGTGATGAAAAGGTAAAAGACCCAGAGTTTAAAATGCCAGTTGCTGGAGATATAATGAAAGAATTTGCAGAAAATAAATTAGTATATTCTACTACTTTAGATATTTGGGCAACACACAATGGAATAGACATTCAAGCCGAAAAAACATCAGTTGTAAAGGCATCTGCAGAAGGAACTATAACATCTATAAAAAATGATCCACGCTATGGCTTAACAGTTATTATAGAACATGTAAATGGTTACAAAACAGTATATGCAAACCTATTATCAACAGAATTTGTAAAAGAAGGAGAAAAGGTAGAGCAAGGGCAAAGCATAGGAACTGTTGGAAATAGTGCAGCTTTTGAAATATCAGATGAGCCACATTTGCATTTTGAATTACTAAAAGATAATGAACAGCAAGATCCTGAATTATATTTGAATTAAAAATTATATATAAAGTGGTCAATAATAACATAATTGACCGCTTTAATTTAAGAAAAGAGATTCAAGTTTCCTCGAACCTCTTTTTAATACTAATGAAAGACTCTGAGCCATTATATTGGACTGGAACTATGAACTCAATTAAACAACAAGCCGAAGAAATAGTATTAAATGAGTTGATTTATACATAAAAATATTTCAACACAAATGTCGGCTTCAACTTGACAAAAGCCGACATTTGTGTTTATAATAAAGAGGGGCAGAAATAATGGTATATTATTATAAAGAATTGTTAGAGAGTGGATTAAACAGGTATCAAATAGAAAAGAAAGTTGTTAATAATGAATTGTATAAAATTGAAAAAGGGATTTATTCAAATGAAGAATATCCAAGTGAATTAGCAATAATAACAAAGAAATATTCTAAAGCAATATTGACTTTAAATAGTGCTTTCTTCTATTATGAACTAACGGATAAAATACCAGATTACTATTATTTAGCTACAGATAAAAAAGCAAGAAATATAGAGAACAAATCAATAAAACAAATTTTTACAAAAAAAGAATTACTAGATATTGGATTAACAAAAATGAAAATTGAAGATACAGAAGTCAATATATATGATAAAGAAAGAATGTTAATTGAGCTTATAAGATATAAATCAAAATTGCCATATGAACTATATAAAGAAGTTTTGAATAATTATAGAAAAATTAAAGATAAATTAAATTTTATTAAGTTATATAAGTATGCTCAAAACTTTAATAATTCATATATAATGAAAAACATTGAAACGGAGGTAATGTAATGAATAGTTTACAAGAATGTGTAAATGAGTATATAAAAGGTGGCTATACCAGAAACTATGCAATTTCAAAAGTATGTCAAGATATTATTATAAATAGAATTTATAATTCAAAATATAGTGATAAAATAACAATTAAAGGTGGAGTTGTAATGTTCCATTTAACACAGAATATTCGTAGAGCAACAATAGATATTGATATGGATTTAATAAATATGTCTATTGCAACAGATAATATAGTTAATATATTTATGGAATTAGGAAAACTTGATAATATTGATGGTTTTAAGTTAGAAATTGATAAAGATAATATTGAAGAATTATCTCATCAAGACTATCATGGAAAGAGATTAACAGTTACAATATCTGATAATTATAATAAAAGCTATCATATAAAATTAGATATTGGAGTACATAAACATATAGATATTTTACAAGATACATTATTGTTAGATACTAAAATAATTGATGATAACATTAGTTTTTTGGTTAATCCAAAAGAGCAAATATTTGTAGAAAAATTAGTTCCATTATTAAAATTTGGACCACTTTCTACTAGATATAGAGATATATTTGATTTATATTGGCTAATTACAGAAGGAAATTTAGATAAAAAACTAATTTCTGATTATATGAAGATTTTAATATTTGATACAGATATTGAAATAAATAACAAAGAAGATATTTCAAGTATAATAAATATGATTTTAAGTGATAAGATGTTTATTCGAAATTTATCTAATAATAATAATTGGACAGGACAAAGTATATCAAATATATTAAAAACAATAAAAAAATATATTGTTGAGTTGTAAAAATATAAAAATTTTTGCTTTTAGTTTAAGAAATTAAACTCGAGTCGTTTTTTTGGCGCTTTTAGCTTGAAAAAACCACTGATTCTACCAGTGGTCGGTAAAAAAACTTCTAGTAAAAACTCCTATGGGCTAATAGTAAGTGATTTGGCAATCGCATTACTAAAGAGGAGGTAAAATATGAGTGCAAAATATAATGTTATTATTCAAAAAGAAGAAAATTGGTATGTAGCGAAATGTATAGATAATAATATTGCATCACAAGGTAAAACCATTGAAGAGGCTATCAAAAATTTAAAAGAAGCTTTAGAACTATACTACGAAAAAGCATCTTAGAACAAGCAAACGTTGAATTAGATGATTTTTTAAATTTTCTATAAATTTTAATCTTAACGTATTCAATCAAAAACATTGAAAAGTCCATTAACTTAATATATAATTATAGCATCAAAAAAGGCAAAAAGGAGTAACCCCTATGTCAGATGTAAAATGGACCAACGAACAATTGCAAGCCATAGAAGAAAAAGGCTCAAATATTTTAGTAGCTGCTGCCGCAGGTAGTGGTAAAACTGCTGTGCTTGTTGAAAGAATTATTCACAAAATAATTGATGAAAAAATGGATATAAATAGCATGTTAGTAGTAACCTTCACCAATGCAGCTGCAAGTGAAATGAGAGAAAGAATATTAGAAGCAATTTACAAACAATTAGAAAAAGACCCACAAAATATTCATTTACAAAGGCAAATTACACTTTTAAACAAAGCAAGCATTTGTACAATTCACTCATTTTGCCTAGATGTTATACGTAATAATTTTTATGAAATAGATATGCCAAGCAATTTTAGAATAGCAGATACTGCAGAAATTGCTTTGCTAAAGCAGGACACTTTAGATGACTTGTTTGAACAAAAATATGAAGAAAATAATAAAGAGTTTATAAATCTTTTAGAAACTTATGCAAGTTATCATGGAGATGAGGCACTTCAAGAGCTAGTTCTAACTATATATGATTTTATTCAAAGCAGTCCATTTCCTGAAAAATGGTTACAAGAAAAATTGCAAGAATTTAAAGTTTCCAAAGAGCAAGATTTTGGCGCTACAGTATGGGGTAAAATTTTGCTTAAATATGTAAAAGAAGAAATAGAAGAAGCAATTTTATGGCTTCAAGGTATGCATAACAATATGTATAAATACATAGAACTTGCAAAGTTTACACAAACAATAGCAGAAGATATAATAAACTTGCAAGATATTTTAGAAACTTCAGATTCGTGGGATACTACATATCAAAAATTGCAAAACAGTGATTTATTTAAAAAGTGGCCAGTAGATAAAGGTGTTACTCTTGAATTAAAAGAAGAAGCAAAAGCTTTAAGAGATAAAGTAAAAAAGAAAATAAATGAAAAAGTAGCAAAAATAGTTCCTAGGGATTCATATTCTATAAATTCTGACTTTGAAAAATTACTTCCAATTTTAACTAATTTATGTAGTTTGGTATTAGAATTTTCAAAAGATTTTGCACAACGTAAAAAAGAAAAAAATTGTATGGATTTTAATGATATAGAACACTTTGCTTTAAAAATTTTAGTGGGAAATAATGAAGAAAAAACAGAAGCAGCTAAAAAATATCAAGAAAAGTTTTTAGAAATAGCAGTAGATGAATATCAAGATAGTAACTTAGTGCAAGAAGCTATTTTAACAAGTATTTCAAACGGAAATAATATATTTATGGTTGGAGATGTAAAACAAAGCATTTATAAATTTAGAGGGGCAAAACCAGAATTATTTTTAAATAAATATGAAAATTATAAACTAAAAGAAGAACAAACAGCAAAAAATGGACTAAAAATTCAGCTATTTCGTAACTTTAGAAGTAGAAAAAACATATTAGACTTTACTAATTTAGTATTTGAAGCTATTATGTCAAAACAGCTTGGAGATATTTTGTACAATGAAACAGAATATTTAAATTATGGTGCAAATTATCCTGAGCCAGAAATAGATCAAGATAATAAGGGTACAGAAAGCGAAAACATAGAAAAGAACGAATTAACAATAAAAGAAATACCTCAAAATCAACATAGCAATTACGCAGGAATAGCAGAAATGCTAATAATAGACTTAAAAGAGCAAGAAGAAAGTACAACAGTATTTAAAAAAGAAGAAGCGCCTATAACAACAGAGAATAAAGGCAAAGCACAAAACCCTATAACAACAGCAAATAAAGGCAAAGTACAAAACACTATAACAACAGCAGCTAAAAATGAAGCACAGAGCCCAGTAACAACAGAAATTAAAGATGAACAAAATGAAGAAGACGATGAAGAACAAGAAAGAGTTGAAGATGAAGTACTAGAGGCTAGACTTGTAGCAAATAAAATACAAGAACTCTTAAAAAGTGGTTATATGGTTTATGATAAAAAGGTAGGCTATAGACCAATTAAACCAAAAGATATTGTTATTTTACTAAGAGCAACATCTACAGTGGCACCTATATATGAAAAAGAAGTTTCAGACCTAAACTTGCCAGTATTCAGTGATAGTTCAAACTCATATTTAGGAACAGTAGAAATTGAAACTATACTTTCAGTTTTAAAAATTATAGATAATCCATTGCAAGATATTCCTTTAGTAGTGGTGCTTAGATCTATAATTGGAAACTTTACAGATAATGATTTAATTGAAATAAGACTTACAGATAGAAACTGTAGCTTTTACGAAGCTTTAGTAAAAGCAAGACTTTCTGCAAGCGAGAGTTTAAAAATAAAAATAGAAAATATAATAGCAAAACTAGAAAGCTGGAAACAAAAAGAAAAGTATATGCCACTTGATGAACTTATTTGGCAAATATACTTAGATACAGGTTATTACCAATATGTAGGCTTACTTCCAAATGGTGCAATGAGGCAAGCAAACCTAAAAAATTTATTTGAAAAAGCAAAGCAATATGAAACAGCAAGTTATAAAGGGTTATTTAATTTTATACATTTCATAGAAAAATTAAAAAAGCAAAATGGAGACCTATCGCCATCAAGGCTAATAGGCGAAAATGATGATGTTATTAGAATAATGAGCATACATAAAAGCAAAGGACTAGAATTTCCAGTAGTATTTTTATGTAATACACAAAAAAGGTTTAACTTAAAAGACTTAAATGATAGCATTTTATTACATCAAGACCTTGGATTTGGCCCAACACTAATAAATAGTGAAAAAAGAATAAAATACAACACATTAGCTAAAGAAGCAATAAAAATAAAAATGAAGCAAGAAACTCTTTCAGAAGAAGAAAGAATTTTGTATGTTGCGCTAACAAGGGCAAAAGAAAAGCTATTTATTACAGGTAGAAGCAAAGACTTTGAAAAAGAATTAGAATTAAAAAAACAAGAGCTTGCACTTTATAAATTGCAAAATAGTGAAAACATAGAATTAGAAGGTGAAACTAAAAACTCTGAAAACATAAGATTAGAAAGTGAAACTAAAAACTCTGAAAACATAAAATTAGATTATAAACTTATTCAAAAAGGAAAGTCATATTTAGATTGGCTTTTATATGTATATTTATTAGGAAGAGGAACTACTATTACACTAAAAGGAAAACAAATTCCTTTAAAAGAAATAGTTACAATGAAAACATATTCTAAAACAGAACTATTAGAATTACTAAAAAAAGGCGAACAAGAAGAAGCAATTGACATATTACAAAAAATTGAAGAAAGCCTAAGTAACACTACAAAAGAAGAAGCTGTAAAAATGCAGGAAACTTTAAAAAATACTTTAGAGTGGAAATATTCACACTTAATAGATACATATTTGCCAACAAAAACCTCAGTAACAAACATTAAACAAGAAAAAATGAAGCTAGAAGAGCTAGAAAATTATGAAAATAGCATTGATGTTAAAGAATTGCAAAATTTAGAAAATCAAAACACAAAAAATAATTCTTTTAAAGAAATGGTTCCTAAGTTTTTACAAGAGCGAGAAATTATTTCAAGCGCAAAAAAAGGAAGCTTAGTACACTTATGTATTCAAAAATTAGATGAAAAGCAAAACTACACCATGGAAAGCATTAAAGCATTAGTGCAAAGCTTAGTAGAAAAAGAAATTATTACTGAAAAAGAAGCGGGAGCAATAGATATAAACTTAATTTACCATTATACAAAATCAGATTTATTTAAAGAATTAAAAGAGGCAAAAGAAATCCACAAAGAACAGCCATTTTATATAAGTTTGCCAGCAAGCGAAGTAATAAAAGAAGCAAAAGAACAAGGCTCTACAAAAACTATTTTAGTACAAGGTATAATTGATTTATATTACATTAATCAAAAAGATGAGCTAATTTTAATAGATTTTAAAACAGATTATGTTGGAAAAGAAAAGGATTCAAGGCAAAAATTAAACGAAAAATATAAAGTGCAATTAGAACTATACAAAAAAGCATTAGAATCTGCAACCGGAAAAAAAGTTACCAAAGCAGAACTTTATTTGTTAAAAGATATATAAAATTTACTAAAAGATGTATGAAATTTGTTAAAAGTTATATAAAATTTTGTATCTTGTTTTTTGAGTTATAAAATGATAAACTTTAAGTAAATTAAAATGTACGAAAGCAGAAAATATTAAAACATTAGTAGGAGTAAAAATATGAAAGAAAAATATGATGTTATTGTAGTTGGAGCAGGACCTAGCTCAATATTTATGGCTTATGAACTAATTCAGCTTCATAAAGATAAAAAAATTTTACTAATTGAGCAAGGAAAAAAAGTAGAAGATAGATACTGCCCAATTGATAAAACAGGAAATTGCATTAAGTGTAAGCCATTTTGCAATATTACAAGTGGATTTTCAGGTGCAGGAGCCTTTTCAGACGGAAAATTATCTTTATATAATGATGAAGATGACGATATTTATGTAGGTGGAATTTTACATGAATATATTGGCGTGCCAAAAACTAAAGAATTAATAGATTATACAGATAAAATTTATTTGAAATTTGGTGCAGATCCAAAGCTTGAAGGAACAGAGCACAAAGAAGAAATTAAAGAAATATATACTAAAGCAAAAAAAGAAGGCATTACTTTAATTAATATCCCAATTCGCCACTTAGGAACAGAAAAAGCCCACGAATTATATAAAAAATTAGAAGACTATTTACAAGAGCATAAAATCGAAATAATGTATCAAACAATAGTAGATGACTTAATAATAGAAAAAAATGAAATTAAAGGTGTAAAAATAAAGCCTTCTAGCGAACTTATGAATGAAGATGCAAAAGTAGAAGAAATATATGCAAACAATGTAGTTATAGCAGTAGGAAGAAAAGGCGCTAACTGGCTTGTAAATATGTGCGAAAAACATAAAATTAAAACTTCATCTGGCATTGTAGATATTGGCGTACGCTATGAGCTTCCAGATGAAATTATGAAAGATATTAATACATATATGTATGAAGGAAAGTTCATTGGCAGACCTAGCCCATTTAATGATAAAGTAAGAACATTTTGCCAAAATCCAAGTGGGTTTGTTGCATCAGAAGTATATGATAATAACTTAAGCTTAGTAAACGGCCATTCATATAAAGAAAGAAAAAGTACAAACACTAACCTAGCTATTTTAGTTTCACATCATTTTACATATCCATTTAATAAGCCTATTGATTATGGTAGAAATGTAGCTAAAAACTTAAATGAATTAGGTGATGGAAACATTTTAGTACAAAGGTTAGGAGATATTTACCGTGGAAAAAGAACTTGGGAGCAAGAACTAAGCAAAAACAGTGTGGTTCCAACATTAAAATCAGCAGTACCAGGAGATATTACTTATGCAATAGGCTATCGTACTATGACAGATATTTTAAACTTTATTCGTAGTATGGATAAAGTAATTGAAGGCTTTGCAAACCCAGATAACCTTTTATATGCACCAGAAATTAAGTTTTATAGCAATCAAGTAGTTATAAATAACAATTTTGAATCTAGTGTAAAAGGCTTATATTCTATTGGAGATGGCGGAGGAATGACAAGAGGTTTAATGATGGCCTCAGCCTCAGGAGTTCAAATGGCTAGAATTTTAGCTGAAAAACTATAATTATTAATTGTAATAAAGGAGGAAGTAATTTGAAAGATAAATATAATATGTTACAAAAAGATAACATATTAATAGCAAAAAGACTATTAGTAGATGCTGTATACAAAAGTGCAAACCTAGAAGGAATAGCTGTAACTTTTGCACAAACAAATGATATACTAAATGACGTAAATGTAGAAAATGTAAAACCATCTGAAATAGGGAAGGTTTGTTGCTTAAGAGATGCATGGAAATACATAATAGAAAATATAAATGCACAAATGCATTTAGGTTTTATAGAAGAATTACATACTCTTATAGCAAAAACAGAGCTAGACTATCAGGACTTAGGAAGAATTCGCACATCTGATGTGTTAATTAGTGGTACAAATTGGAGACCAGAAATACCAAATCCAGAAGAATTACACAAAGAATTAAATGAAATAATGAAAATAGAAAATGTTACCGAAAGGGCTATTACTACAATGTTATGGATAATGAGAAGCCAAATATTCAAAGATGGAAACAAACGAGTAGCAACTTTAATTGCCAACAAAATTCTAATTGAAAATGGAAAAGGAATACTAAATGTTCCAGTAGAACTAGATGGAAAATTTAAAACTTTACTAGTTAAATTTTATGAAACAAATGATATGGAAGAAATGAAAAATTGGATTTACGATAATTGTATTCAAGGAGTATAAGTTCTTAAAACTAAAATGAAGTAAATAGAAAGGAAACTAAAAAATGTCAAATTTTGTACACTTACATATACATAGTGAATTTAGCTTGTTAGATGGTGCTAATAGAATTAAAGACTTACCAGTTCGTGCAAAAGAACTTGGAATGGATGCTATGGCAATTACAGACCATGGAGCTATGTTTGGAGCAATAGATTTTTATAAAGCTTGCAAAGCAAATGGTGTTAAGCCAATTATTGGATGTGAAGTATATGTTGCACCACGTTCAAGGTTTGATAAAGACCCTAATTTAGATGCAAAATATAGCCATTTAATTTTGCTTGCAAAAAATAATGAAGGCTACAAAAACTTGGCAAAACTAGTTTCAATAGGCTACACAGAAGGCTTTTACTATAAGCCACGTATTGACCATGAATCATTAGAAAAATATCATGAAGGCTTAGTCTGCTGTAGTGCCTGCCTAGCAGGAGAAGTAAATCAGGCTATCTTAGCAAATGACATGGAAAAAGCAAAAGAGGTTGCTTTATGGTTTAAAAACTTATTTAAAGATGATTATTATTTAGAGATTCAAAATAATGGAATAAAAGAGCAGGTGCTAGCAAACCAAAAATTAATAGAATTATCTAGAGAGCTAAATATTCCATTAGTTGCTACAAACGATGCTCACTACTTAAAAAGAGAAGATGCATATAACCATGAGGTACTTTTATGCATACAAACTGGAAAGCGTATGACAGATGAAGATAGAATGCGCTTTGAAACAGATGAATTATATGTAAAATCTCCAGAAGAAATGGCAGATTATTTTAGAAATGTTCCAGATGCTATTGAAAACACAGTAAAAATAGCTGAAAAATGTAATGTTGAATTTGAATTCGGACATACAATTTTGCCAAACTATGATGTGCCAGAAGAATTTAAAACTCATTATGATTACTTAGAAAAGCTTACAATGGATGGACTAGCAAAACGCTATGGAAGTAAAGAACAAGCAAATGGTATAGAAGCCAGCTTAGAAGAAAATATCAGCGAAACAAATAAAAGCACACAGCAGGAAAGCAGTGAAACAAATAAAAGCATAGAAGAAAATAACACCCAAATCCCTCCAGAAATTCTATCTAGAGCTAAGTATGAACTTAGTGTTATTAACAAAATGGGATATGTAGATTATTTTTTAATAGTATGGGATTATATTAACTATGCAAAAACTCATGATATTCCAGTAGGCCCAGGTCGTGGATCTGGTGCAGGTTCTATTGTAGCTTATAGCATAGGAATTACAGACATTGACCCAATAAAATATGGCCTTATTTTTGAGCGTTTCTTAAACCCAGAAAGAATAAGTATGCCAGATTTTGACGTTGACTTTTGCTATGAAAAAAGAGACAAAGTAATAGAATATGTAGAATCAAAATATGGCAAAGACCACGTTTCACAAATTATTACATTTGGTACAATGTCTGCAAGAATGGTAATTCGTGATGTAGCAAGAGTGCTAGATTTGCCTTATGCAGAAGCAGATAAGCTTGCTAAAATGATACCAAACGAAATACATATTACAATAAAAAAAGCTATGGAGCAAAACAGGGAACTAAAAGAACTTTACGAAAATAGCGCAGAAATAAAAAAACTACTAGATATTGCAATGGCATTAGAAGGTATGCCAAGGCAGGCCTCTACTCATGCTTGTGGTATTGTTATTACAAAAGAGCCAGTAGTAAACTATGTACCATTATATGTAAGAGATGATGCAATATCTACACAATATATAATGACCACACTAGAAGAGCTAGGCCTTTTAAAAATGGACTTTTTAGGGCTTCGCACATTAACTGTTATAAAAGACACCATTGATCTAGTAAAAGCAAATAGAGGAATAGATGTAAAATTTGATGAAGAAATGAATGACCCTAAGGTATACAAACTATGGCAAAATGGGGATTCAGTTGGAATATTCCAATTTGAAAGTCAAGGAATGACAAACTTTATGAAAGAACTAAAGCCAGACTGCCTAGAAGATATTATCGCCGGTGTTTCACTTTACCGCCCAGGCCCAATGGATCAAATTCCAAGATATATTGCAAACAAAAAAGATCCAGAGCATGCAGTATACACTCACCCAGCATTAAAGCCAATACTAGAAGTTACTTATGGCTGTATGGTATATCAAGAACAAGTTATGCAAATAGTAAGAGATTTAGCAGGCTATTCTCTTGGTAGAGCAGATTTAGTAAGGCGTGCAATGGGTAAGAAAAAGCTAGATGTAATGGCAAAAGAAAGAGAAATATTTATAAATGGTCAAACAGACGAAAATGGCAATATTATAGTACCGGGTTGTGTTAGAAATGGAATAGATGAAGCATCTGCTAACAAAATATTTGATGAAATGGCAGAATTTGCAAAGTATGCATTTAATAAATCACATGCTGCTGCGTATGCAGTAGTATCATATCAAACAGCATACTTAAAAGCATACTATCCAACAGAATTTATGGCAGCAATGCTTAATAGCTTTTTAGGAAATTTAGATAAAGTGCCAGGTTACATTGAAGAATGTAAAAGACTTGGAATTGCAATTTTAAAACCTGATATTAATAAAAGTGACACTAAATTTACTGTAGATAAAAATCAAATACGTTTTGGCTTAGGTAGCATTAAAAATGTAGGTACATCAGCAGTAGATGAAATAGTTAATATTAGAGAAAAAGGCCGGAGATTTTAAAGATTTTAGCGACTTTTGTGAAAGAATACAAAACGCACAAGTAAATAAAAAATGTATAGAAAGTTTAATAAAAGCAGGAGCATTTGATGGCTTAGGTCAAACCAGAAAAACATTAATAGCATCGTATGAAACTATTCTTGATTCTATTAGCAGTAGCAACAAAAAAAGCTTTGAAGGTCAAGTAAGTATGTTTGATATGGGCGAAAATGAAAACCTAAAAGAAATAAAAGAAATGAAATATCAATATATAATTCTTCCAGAATATAATTCAAAAGAATTGCTTAGTATGGAAAAAGAAATGTTAGGTTTATACATTTCAGGCCATCCACTAGAAAATATAAGGCATCAAATTGAAGCAAAAACTAATATTAACACAATGCTACTAAGACAGCTTATGCAAACAGACTTAGAAAATGGTGAAAATGTAGAACTAGAGCAAAATCAAGCTAAATTAGACTTTAAAGACGGTCAAAATGTTACTTATGCAGGAATTATTTCTTCTGTAAAAAAGAAATATACAAAAAACAATAAATTAATGGCATTTATTACAGTAGAAGACTTATACCGGACAAGCCGAAATTATTGTATTTGAAAATTGTTATCAAGCCTGCTCTAACATATTAGTTGAAGAAAATATAGTTTTAATAGAAGGAAAACTTAGCATTAGAGAAGATGAAGAACCTAAAATTGTAGCAAGAACAATTAAAGAATTTGCAGAAATAAAAAAGAAAATTTTCAAACTTAACATCACAAACTTAGACGAACCTACAAGAGAAAAACTAAAAGGAGCCATATACTTTTTTAGCGGTGAAAAAAATAATATGCAAATGCAAATAGAAAATGGAGAAAAAATAGATACCACCAAAAGTGGAATATATATAACACCAGAAATTTTAAAACAATTTCAAGAACTAATAGGAGAAGAAAATGCTATTGTTATTGAAAGTATTTAGTAATTGCTTTAAGAGTAACTGAAAAATAGTTAATAGTTATAATTATATTAAAGCTTAGAAATAGTACTATTTTTCGCAGTTTTGAGAGGTCCCGTTCTGACTTTACTTATTTGAAGCTACTTCTGCAACGGGCAATTTGAAAAACAAGAAAACTAGTACTATTTCTAAGCAGATTAACAGTAAAGCCGTTAACTAGTAACTAAAAAATATAAAAAATATCTTTTTTTTCTTGATATTTTCTGCGGTTTATTGTATGATATAATAAGTAAAAAAAATGAACTAAAAAGGAAATAAAGGAAGGGGCAAATAAATTAATGAAAAAAGTAATAACAATCTTATTTGTTTTATTAGTTATATTTGGCACAGTTTCAGTATATGCAACTACTGCGCCACAAAATACACTAACATCTGAAACAACTTCTACAACAAATTTAGTAGAACTAAAAGATAAAGCACTAAAAAGCTTAGAAGATTATCAAGTAGCCTACGGAGATAACACATATGGCTTTGCTGCGTATATTTTAAATATCATTAGAATATACAGCATACCTTTTGGATTTATAGGAATTGTAATTGCAGCAATCTACCGTTATGTTATTGGAATTAGAAAACTAGACGTACAAGACAAAGGTTTTGGCGTTTTAGTTGCCATTATTACAGTTATGGTAATCTGTCAAGTATTACCATTAATTTTCGCAATCGTTGTAAGAGGTTGGAGGGGTTAAACGAATGAAAGTATTATTTGCAGTAAATAATGAAAACATTTCTGAATCTATAATAAAAAAATATCAACAAGACTATAAAGAAATTATTTCAGCAAAAAATGTATATTATTTTAATGCAATTATTAAAGAATTACAAAAAGATAAAACTTATGATAGAATAATCATTAGTGAAGATTTACAGCCATTTTCAAACAATAATTATGATGCAATAGATAAATTCATTTTTGAAAAAATGGATAATATTAGCGATGAAGCAACAAACCAATCTGGAAATGATATTCCAATTATTTTAATTTGCACAGATAGAAGAGAAAAATCAGATCCACTATTAGTAAAGCTATTTGGAATTGGTGTTTATAATGCATTATTTGGAAAAGATAGAAGCATTACTAAAGTATGCGAATTACTAGAAAAACCACGTAGCAAAAAAGAAGCCAAAGTATACTATCGTATTGATTCTGATGATGTTGATTATAAAGTAGAAAATGAAGGAGATGTTAGTGAAGTTGAAATTCAAAACATCTTAAATTATTACAAAAAAATAAATGGAAACGAAGAAAAATATGTAGAAAGTTTTGACCATATTGCTAGTCAATACACAGAACCTCAATTAAGATTAATTGCTAAGTTTTTACCTTTAAATGTAAAAGCTGTACTAGAGGCAAATAGCCAAAAATATCAAGAAATAGTTTCATTTGGAATGCCAAGTTCTAAAGGGCAAATATATAAAGCTCCATCTTTTAACAACAAAAATTCAAAATTTGCAAAACAAAAAAATAATGAAAATAGCGATAATTCTGGCATAGATTTAGTAGAAAAAAATCTAACACAAAATAAAATGACAGAACCTGTTATTATACCATCAGCTATAAATACTGCACGTGTTAGAAAAATGGATGAAGTATTACCTAAAGAGTCGGCTACAGTTCAAAATAATGTAGTGCCAGAACAATCACAAGAAATAGATGATATATTAGGAAGTCTTCCTACTACTATCCAAAATGAACCAATTAATACTCCAGAAGCTGATACAGCTCAAACACAATATAATCAATATGAAAATCCTAAACAACAAGAGCAAGTTACAGAATCAGAGCCAGAAGTAGAACCAGAGCCAAAAAGAAGAGGAAGACCTAAAAAAATAGTTATAGAAGAAACCAAGGTTCCTGAAGAACAACCTAAAAAAGGCAGAGGAAGACCTAAAAAACAAGTAGAAGAAAATACTTCTGTAGCTGTAGAACCAGAACATATAGCAGAACCTACTGAGCCAAAAATCCAAGCACCAGTTAACCTTTTTGAATTAGGAGATGAAGATACAGACTCTAAACAAGCTACTACACCTAATGTAGCACCTTCAAAAAGCGGAATGATTTTGCCAGGCCTAGAAAATGACGAATTATTTGAAGAAAACGAAATGTTAATACAAACTATGCAAGAACAAGATGATGGAATGATAGGAAGTACAGCACAAGCTAATTCTTCAAAACAAAAATCAGCTATAAATGCTAAAAAAGAAAATCCTGTTAAAAATATAAATGCACAAGAACCTATTAAAAATATAGAGCAAGAAGAGTTTACTCAAAATACACAAAGAAGTAATCCTACTCAAAATGTAGAACAAATTATTCAAGATATAGAACCTGAAGAAAGTTTAAATCAAATACCACCAATACAAAATATTAAACAAGAAACATCTAATTTAAACTCAATTCAAACAACAAACTCATATAACAGCACAATTACAAATGGTTTAATGTCACAAAATAAAAAACTTGTTGCATTTGTAGGTACATCTAAAAATGGAACCTCATTTTTAGTAAATAATATTGCAGAAGTATTATCTCAAAAAGGTATTAATACAGCAATTTTAGACTTAACTAAAAACAAAAATGCATATTACATATATACCGAAAACGAAGAAAACTTACGAAAAATGGCATACTCTTGCATAGAAAATTTAAAGCAAGGAAACGCTACAGGAATTGCAGTACACAAAAACTTAACAGTATACACAACTCTTCCTGGAGAAGATGAGCAAACAGAAGATTATAGCCAAATATTACAAACTTTAATGAAAAACTATTCATTAGTTATTTTAGATTGTGATTTTGAAACAAACTATAATTATTTTAAAGAAGCACAAGAACTATATTTAGTACAAAGCTTAGATGTATTAACCATTCAACCATTAACAGCATTTTTAAGAGATTTAAAAGCAAAAAATGTACTATATCCAGAAAAAATTAGAATTGTTTTAAACAAAGCAGTAAAATTAAGAAGCATATCTGAAAAAACAATTATTGGAGGAATGGCATATTATAATGACCCAGCAATGTCATTTATGACAGAGCTATTTAATAAAGATACTGTTAAATACACAACAATTCAATTTGAAGAACAAGCTTATGCTAAATACTTAGAAGCACTTATAAATTGTAAAATTACTTTAAACGGATATTCAAAAAACTTCTTACTAGAGCTTAATAAACTAGGCGATATGGTATATCCTTTAATTAATAATACAAAAAATAAATATAGCAATTATAGTAATTACCAAACTCAAAACAATTTTTCTAATAATATGAATAATACATTAAATAAAATGAAAAATAATTATTAAACAAACTATTTTAGAAGCAAAAGAGGTGAATTTCTTGATACTACCAGTTATTATACTTTTAGTACTTATTATAGTATTTTTAATGATCTATAATATGTCTATATACAAAAAAATACAAAACTTTCAAAACTTAAATCAAAAAATAACAAGCTTAAATGTATTACAAGAATTTATGAATACAATTAGCGAAGTTACCTCAGTAGACGAAAAAATTAAAAAAATTAACGATATTTTAATTGAAAGGTATCAAGTTAAATATTCTACCATTGTTATATATAACGGTACAGACTATGATATAAAAGCTTCTAATGTAGATGAAAAACATTGGGACACCTTAAGAAATTTACAAAACGAAGAAATTTTTAAAGACAGCATAAATACAGCAACACCAAAATACATTACAGTTCAAAAAGATGGAGAAAGACTTCCTTATCAAAAAATGGAATTTGGCAGAGCAAAATCTGCAATGTTTTTCCCACTTTATGTTGAAAATGTTTATATAGGTTATTGGATAATAGAAGGAAGTAAACCACACGAATTTGATAAAATTGATACAACAATTTTAGAAGTAGTAAGAAACAATATTGTTTCTGTACTAAAAACTGTAGAAAATCAACAAGTAATAGAAAACATAGTAAGAGATGATAAATTTAGTGGATTAAAATCAGCAGAATACTTATTTGGAGAAGGAAAGAAAATAATAGATAAATACCCTACTTCAACAGTATGCTTATTTAAAATTACTAATCTAGAAGAAATAAACCAAACCTTTAACAGAGAAACAGGAAACCAAATAATCATAGAAGTAAGTGATTTCTTAAAGGATAATTTATCTGAAGAATACATTTTTGTACGATATATGGGCCCTAAATTTGCAATTGTTTTTTCTGGCATAGAAATGGATGCAGCAGCAAACTTTATGAAAGATATGAAACAAAAATTAGAAAATATTGAAATAGAAGTTGAAATAAAATCTAATTCTAAAGAAAAAAGCAAAACAACTTTTGCAAAACCAAAAATAAATATAGTAGTATCTACTTACTACAAAAGAACAGCACTAGAAGGACTTACTAAAAAATTAGAAGAATACCTAGATGGAGCACCTAAAGAGGAAAATACAATTAATTATTTATAGGAGGGTTAATTATATGATATCTGATGAAACCGTTAGTTTTAAAGTTGAAAAAGAAAAAAACATAAAAACCAGGGAAATTCTAAAAGAGGTATATAAAGCCTTAGAAGAAAAGGGATATAATCCAATTAACCAAATAGTAGGCTATATTTTATCAGGAGATCCAACATACATTACAAGCCACAATGATGCAAGAAACTTAATTAGACAAATAGAAAGAGATGAACTTCTAGAAAAAATGGTAAAAAACTACATTGGATTGGATGATTAAAATGCGTAAATTAGGAATTGATTATGGAGATAGCAGAGTTGGAATAGCCATTACCGATGAGCTTTGCATTACAGCACAAGGCTTAGAAACTATTCATCACCAAGGCAATGATAAATTAGTTTTAAAAAGATTAGATGAAATTTTAAACCTTTATAAAATTGATACATTTGTTATAGGTATGCCAATCAATATGAATGGAACTAAAGCCGAAAGAGTAGAAATAACAGAAAAATTTATTCATAAATTAAAATGCAAATACCCTAAAATTTTAATTGAAACAATAGATGAAAGGCTAACCACTGTTGCTGCACATAAAACAATGAACTTTTTAAATATTAACAAACATAAAAAGAAAAATATAGTAGATACAATTTCAGCAGTATATATTTTAGAAACTTATTTAAACAAACAAAAAAACGAAGTATAATATTTTTTGTTTATTTAAAAATAAATAATAATATAATTTGCAAATATAAAAAATAAATAATTATATAATTTGCAAATATAAAAAATAAACTTTAATACATTTGTATATATTAAAAAAAATTGTAAATACTAAAAAATAGATATTAGCATTATAGAAATATAATGATATATATATAAACGAAAGGAGAAAAAAGAAATGAGTGAAAATGTAAATGAAAATCCAGAAAATTTAAATGAGGGAGAAGAATTAGAAGATAACATACTAGTTCTTAATGACGAAAATGGAGAAGAAGTAGAATTTGAATTCTTAGACTTAATTGAGTATGAAGGAGAAGAATACGTAGTATTATTACCAGTTGAAGAGGAAGAAACAGAAGAACCTGGCGAAGTGGTAATTTTAAAATTAGAAGATACTGAATCAGAAGACGAAGAATCTTATGTTAGTGTTGATGATGAAGAAGTTCTTAACAAAGTATTCGAAATATTTAAACAAAAATTTGAGGACGAATTTAATTTTGTAGATTAATTTTTATTAAAAAATATAGAAAATTATGTCATAATATGTTATAATTTATTTATCTTACAGAAAAGTTTTAAAAATTATATTGCTTTTCTTAGTTTATAAATAAAGGAGACAAAAACAAATGAAAAACTTATCTAGCTGGCTAATAGCCATGTTTGCATTTATGTTTTGGGGCTTTCGTGTAATAACAACAGTTCTATATTCAATGGGAACAGAATTTGTAGCAGAACCAATGGATATGACTATGGAAGTTATACTACTATTTATCACATTTATTTGTATATGCTTTATTATAAGAAGAAAATTATTGCCAACAATAATTTACTTAATAGCACATGCTTTATATTACGGAGTTTATTTATATCAAAATGTAATGCCTGTAATAGATGGTACAGCAACAATAAACTCTTATATGTCTTTATTAATAGCATTAATAGGAATAGCAATTCCACTTTTTGCATTCTTTGATGTATTATTAGACAAAAACAGAAAAGCTCATCCAGTAAATAAGCAAACAGATTGGTTCTACAAAAATGAAGAATATGATAGAAAAGTAGACGATAGAGCAGATAGAAATCAATACAGAACAATGTAATATTTATATTAAAATAAACGAAGCAATAGCTGTTTCGTTTATTTTTTTAACTTATAAATTAATTGCTTTATATTAATTGTTTTATATATAATAGCTTTATATATAATTGATTTAATGGCTTTAATAGTACTATTTTTCGCAGTTTTGAGAGGTCCCGTTCTGGCTTTTCTTCTTTGAAGCAACTTCTGCAACGGGCAATTTGAAAAACAAGAAAACTAGTACTATTAAAGCTTTAATGATTATATGTTAGCTTTTAAAAACTTTTCAAAATATTATTGACTTTTTTGGCTACTTATTATAATTTAATAGTAGTAAATAGAAAGGATGAAAAACAAATGATACAAGAATTTTATAAAAATATAAACGGAAATTATGAACTAGCACTTTCAAGAATGCAAAATGATGAAAGAATTAAAAAATACCTTAACTTTTTTTTAGTAGATGAATCATACAAAAGCCTAGAACAAGGTATGAATTCTAATGACTGTGAAATGGCATTTAAAGGAGCACATACATTAAAAGGAGTTTGCCAAAATATGGCATTTACAGCACTTAGCACAGTTGTAGAACAAATAACAGAAGAATTAAGAGCAAAAAATATTGAAAAAGCAAAAATAACCTTCAAAAAAGTGCAAGAAGAATACAAAAAAGTAATTGGTGAAATTAACAAAATTATGTAAAAATTAATAAAAGGGAAATTTAGTTTGAAAGAAATCAATTTTTCATTTATATGTGCGCATTTGAGCGAAGCAAGAAAGGAAAGAAATTTTATTATGGAAGAAAGAAACACACTATTAATTGTAGATGATGTTATGATAAATAGAGAGCTTTTAAAAGACATATTTGAAGAAGGAGAATATAAACTTCTAGAAGCAGCAGATGGAGAAGAAGCAATTGAAATACTAGAAAAAAACAAAGAAAAAATAGCCTTAATATTCTTAGATTTAGTAATGCCAAAAAAGAATGGCTTAGAAGTAATGCACTATATGTCACTTAACAATATGATACATACAATACCAGTTATTATGATAACAGGAGAGGCAACAGTTGAAAGTGATGTAAAAGCCTATGAACTTGGCGCAGCAGATATTATATATAAGCCATTTGAACCTGCAGTTGTAACACGTAGAGCAAAAAACATTATAGAACTATATAAGCATAGAAACTTTATTGAAAAAGAGCTAGAGCTTCGTACACAAGAACTACTTGAAAGCAGAAAACAAATAGAAAACAGCAACACTTTTTTAATTAATGCATTAAGCTCAGTTGTAGAATTTAGAAGCTTAGAATCAGGCGAGCATATTCAAAGAGTAAAAAAATTTACTGAAATTATGCTAAGACATTGGAGAGCATTATATGGAGAAGAACAATTTACAGATGAACAAATTGAACTAATAGTTAATGCATCTGCACTTCACGACATTGGAAAAATAGCAATACCAGATAACATACTTTTAAAACCAGGCAAATTAACAGATGAAGAATATGCCGAAATGAAAAAGCACACAATTTATGGATGCCAAATGTTAGAAAAATTCAAGCAAGAAGAAAATGAATTTTACCGTTACTGCTATGATATTTGCCGTTATCATCATGAAAGATATGATGGTAGAGGATACCCAGATGGCTTAAAAGGAGATGATATTCCTATATGGGCACAAGTTGTAGCCATAGTAGATGTTTATGATGCACTTGTTAGCAAAAGAGTATATAAACCTTCTTTTTCAATAGAAGAAACATTTCGTATGATAAAAGATGGCGAATGTGGAACCTTTTCACCTAAATTATTAAAATGTTTTGATGATGCTAAAGAAGACTTTGTTAAAAATACTACAAAAGAACAAATGGGAGAGGAGGCATAAATATGAATTCAAGCAAAGAAAAAGTAAAAGAAAGATTAGACAAAAATATAAAAGATAAAGAAAAAAAAATAGAAAAAAGTAACTTACTTATTTTTATAGTAACTATTATTACCATAATTACTATTTATTATTCATATCAACTATTTTCATCAATTCTTACAGATAGAATAGTAAAAATGTCTCTTCGTAATATGTGGGAAATTTCAAGACACGATGAGCAATCAATCACATCAGGGTTAGAGCATAGATGGATGCACTTAGAAGGAATTGCAAAAGAACTAAGAGAAGGCGAACTTGAAACTACATCAGAAGTTTTAAAAAAGCTAAGCAGTAAATCAGACTCTATAGAAACTATGGAAATTGTTTTGGTAACAGAAAAAGGAACAGTACTTAGTAGTACGCAATCTGTTAGTAAAAATACAGAATTATTAAGATTGTGCCAAGATTCGCAAAAAGATAGATTTGTTCAAAGAATAGATGATACTAGAAGCCCAGAAGTAGATGCCACATTAATATTAGGAAAAAAAATAGAGCCTTTTACAATTGATGGAAATCGATTTACATATATAGTAGGCTATTATGAAATTAAAAACATAACAGATGAACTAAAAATTGAAAGCTATAACGGAAAAGGCTACAGTAGTGTTATAGATCAAGATGGTTATTACTTAGTATCTGTGCACAACAATAATATGCTTGAAAGAGAAGACTTTTTTACAGTAATAAATAAAGAAGGAATAATTAGTGACTTAACAGTACAAGATGTTCATAAAAAAATGGAAGCAAAAGAAAGCTTTTATATAGAATACATACTAGATGGCCAAAACCGTATTATGGTTTGTAACCCAATGAGTGAAGTAGATTG
This sequence comes from uncultured Clostridia bacterium, assembly GCA_947589835.1. Classification (GTDB taxonomy): domain Bacteria; phylum Bacillota; class Clostridia; order TANB77; family CAG-508; genus CAG-273. Next base: position 4,107 of record CANQCT010000007.1, on the reverse strand, counting down.
GTATTGTATTATGTCTGTACCACTTTCTATTTATCAAGAACAAAGTGCTGAATTACTACAAATGATAACAATATTAATAGTAGCAATATTAATTACAATTGCCATTGTTGTTATTTTAATATTTAGAAATAGATCACAAAAAAATTCAATGAAATTTGAAATAAAACATAGAGACGAGTTAGAATCTGCTCTAGCATTAGCAGAACAAGCAAGCAAAGCCAAAACCACATTTTTAAATAATATGTCTCACGATATTCGTACACCAATGAATGCAATTATTGGTTATACTTCACTTGCAAAAACAAACATAAATAGCAAAGAACGTGTAACAGATTATTTAAATAAAATAACCCAATCTTCAAACCATTTACTTTCTTTAATAAATGATGTATTAGATATGAGCAGAATAGAATCTGGCAAAGTAAACATAGAAGAAAAAGAAGAAAACTTAGCAGATATACTTCATTCTATTAGAAATATTATACAAGCAGATGTAAATGCAAAACAAATGGAATTTATTATAGATACAGTAAATATAACAGATGAAAACATTTATTGCGATAAATTAAGACTTAACCAAATATTAATAAACCTTATATCTAATTCAATAAAATTCACTGAACCAGGAGGAAAAATATCTGTAAGAATTACACAAAAACCAATATCTAAAAAAGGATATGGTGTTTATGAATTTAGAGTAAAAGATAATGGAATTGGAATTAGTGAAGAATTTTTAAAAGAAATATTTGAACCATTTGCAAGAGAACGTAACTCTACAGTAAGCGGTATTCAAGGAACAGGCCTTGGAATGGCAATTACTAAAAACATAGTAGATATGATGGGCGGAAGCATAGAAGTACAAAGCAAAGTAGGAAAAGGAACAGAATTTATTGTAACATTAGAATTTAAGCTACAAGAAGCACATAAAGAAATTGAAGAAATAGAAAAACTAAAAAATATACGTGCTTTAGTTGTTGATGATGATATGAATTCTTGCCAAAGCATTGCACAAATGTTAAGGCAATTTGGCTTAAAATCAGATTGGACAATGTATGGAAAAGAAGCTGTGGCACGTACAAAAGAGGCAGAACAAATAAAAGAACAATACCAAATTTATATTATAGATTGGCTAATGCCAGATATGAATGGAATAGAAACAGCAAGAAGAATTCGCAAAATAGTAGGAAAAACCCCACCAATTATAATGCTTTCGGCTTATGACTGGGGAGAAGTTGAACAAGAAGCAAAAGAAGCAGGTGTAACAGAATTTATTAGTAAGCCACTATTCCCATCAGACTTAAGAAGAATACTTTTAAAAGTTTCAGGAATGGACAAAACAGAAGAAAAAGACGAAGAAAAAATTGACTTTTCAGGCAAAAGAATTCTTCTTGTAGAAGATAATATGATGAATAGAGAAATTGCAACAGAATATTTACAAGACTTTGGCTTTTTAGTAGAAAGTGCTGAAAATGGAAAACAAGCTTGTGAAATATTAGAAAAATCTGAGCCAGGCTATTTTGATGTTGTATTAATGGATGTTCAAATGCCAATAATGGATGGATATGAAGCAACAAAAACAATACGTAAATTTAAAAACAAAAAAATTGCAAATATACCAATTTTAGCAATGACAGCAAATGCATTTGAAGAAGACAAAAAAGCAGCAAAAGAAGCGGGAATGAATGGACATTTAGCAAAGCCAATAGACGTTCCAAAATTAATAGAAGAGCTAGAAAGGATTTTAAAATAGAAAATACAGAAAAGAATTTGAATGAAAAAGTTGACGGTAAAGTTGACAGTAAAGTTGACGGTAAAATTGACGGTAAAATTGACGGTAAAGTTGACGGCAAATTTTGAATAAAAATTAGGTGAAAAATATGCAGAATAATAATGAAAAAAATTTTAACATAAATTGGTATCCAGGGCACATGGCAAAAACTAAAAAACAAATAGCAGAAGACCTAAAACTAATAGACATTGTAGTAGAAGTACTTGATGCAAGAATACCAATTTCAAGCCAAAACCCAGACATTAAAGAAATAATAAAAGATAAAAAAAGACTTATTGTTTTAAATAAGTCTGATTTATCTTGTGAAAAAGAAAATCAAAAATGGCTTAACTATTTTCAAAAAAACAATACTCCAGCAATTTTAGTAGACTCTGTTACAGGAAAAGGCATAAATGAAACTATTAAAAAAATAGAAGAAATTTATGATAACGAAAAATATGAAAGCAAAGGAAGAATAGGAAAATCAATAAGAATAATGGTTTTAGGAATTCCAAATGTAGGAAAATCATCTTTTATTAATAGAATTTCCAAAACAACATCTGCAAAAGTGGGTAATAAGCCAGGAGTAACTGTGCAAAAACAATGGGTAAAAGTATCTAATAAAATAGAATTATTAGACACTCCAGGAGTACTATGGCCAAAACTAAACAATGAAACCGTAGCTTTAAACCTAGCATATACAGGAACAATAAAAGATGATATACTAGAAATTACAGAAATAGCATTTTCACTGCTAAAAATTTTATTAGCAGAATATAGCTTAAACTTAATAGAAAGATACAAATTAACTGAACAAGAAATAAAATCAATAATGGAAAACAGCAATTTAGAAAATAACGAAAAAATTATTGAAATTATGAATATAATTGCTAAAAAAAGAGGAGCAATTATTTCTAAAGGAGAAATAGATTACGAAAGAGTATCTGCTATTATATTAGATGATTTTAGAAGCGGAAAATTAGGAAAAATTACATTAGAAAAAGCTAAAACATAATTAAAATTGCATAACTTACAAAAAAACTATAAATTTGTACAAATTAATATTACTAAATAATATATTACAAAAAATGAAAGAATAAGAAAATAGGAGAAAAACATTGAAGCTATTTAATATTAATAAAAACGAAACAGAAATAAACCAAATGTCACCACTTACATGGGCATATATTGGAGATGCAGTATATGAGTTATACATACGTACTAACCTTGTAGACACTACAAACTTAAAGCCACATAAACTACATATAGAATCTATTAAATACGTAAAAGCAAAAGCACAAGCAGATGCTTTAAAAAATATAGAAAACATTCTAACAGAAGAAGAAAAAGAAATTGTAAAAAGAGGAAGAAACACACAGCTTCATCATATTGCAAAAAATGCAAGCGTTCAAGAATACATACATGCTACTGCTTTTGAAGCATTAATAGGATATTTATATTTAACTAAAAAAGAAGAAAGATTAATAGAAATATTGCAAATGATTGCCCGTTGCAGTTAGCAAATTCAAATGAGAAAATTAGAACTATTCACAGCCTTAAAATTATCCGCCACGCGCCCAACGTATTATATATGTTTTTTCTAGGGCTAAAGCACGAAAAAACATATATAATGAAGCAAGTGGCTACTCTAAAAATTATAATTAGCTGTGAATTGTAGTTACAGTTCAGGTGGTATGACTAGAAACAGGAGGAATTGTAACAATAGTAATAAAAAAATGCTGTAAACAGATTGACGAAAAGTATAAAAATATGGTATATTAATTAGGTAGCAAAAATATTACAAATTAATTATTAAAAAAAGGCCCCTTGGTCAAGCGGTTAAGACGCGGCCCTCTCAAGGCCGAATCATGGGTTCGATTCCCGTAGGGGTCACCAGTTAATTACAATTTGATTACAAATATATTACAAATTAATGACAATTATTTACATAGCATAAGAAATATTGTACAATAAGATTGTAATAAGAAAATAAAAAACAAAAGAAAAAGGAGCTAAAAACACATGAAAACAGCAAACCCTTGCGGTTGTACACACACACACACACACACACACACAATATCTTTACAAAACAAGTGTACAATATGGCAAGAAAACCAAAATTTTAGAAAATAAAGAAAAAGTAGGTTCAAATGTAACTGTTTATTATTTGTGTGCAAATAAATTAAATACAAGTAAAATAAAAAAGGATGAATTATTCTTAAAATAAAAATAAGAATAGTTTGTCCTTTTTGTACGTTTTTTAGATTTTAATATTTTATTCTTTAAAAAAGAATAAAAAATAAATAAAAATTTTTAAAAAATAGAAACGGAGGAAAAGT